>CAXTKQ010000153.1:0-2159 GCA_964244955.1 uncultured Sphingobacteriaceae bacterium
TTCCTTCCTCAAACGAAACGTTAAAACGAGAATTTCCACGATCTGTGGATTGCAAATTTATGCTGGTAAAAGAAGTACCGGCAGGTTTGCTTTCGCCCAAAATTAACCGGATGCTGTCTTTGGAAGTTAAAAAAGCGTTTTGGATCCAGGTAGAAACAGAATCGGCAGGCGTGTAAGTTTTCCAGCGGAGATTTAAACTTAACGCTGGTTTTGCACCGCGGAAATGTTGCAACTGGTTTGAGGTAAATAAGTACGTTGGCGTTTTTTGAGGGATTTGCTGTTCCAACAAGGTTAGCAACGGCCAGTAGGAGCGGGTTTTTGTGTAGATTTTTGCTGTTTTGGAAGTGTCGTTCAAAACCTGTTGCAAATTAATGGCCTTAAAAGAAGTATCCAACTGGTGCAACTGGTAACCGGCTTTCAGCAGCGAATCAATCTGCGGTTTAAAATGTGCATATACTTCTTTTACCGGTTCTTTTTCAACCAAAACCCAACCTTTGGCTTTGCTTTGCTGCACCTGTTTTTGCCAAAAGGGTTGCGCGAGTAAAAGTGAAAGCAAGATCAACAACAGGCAGCGCAAAAGCAGCAGCAGCCAATTGTTGATGCGGAAACTGCGCGAACTTTGCCGCGCACTTTCGCCCAGCAAAGCAATACTGCCGATTTTAAGCGTTTTGCCGGTTTTGATATGCCACAAATGGATAAGCACCGGAATGCTGATCGCGGCCATCGCCCAAAGCCAAAGTGGGTTGAGTAGTTGGAGCATATTAGCTTTTAGCTTTCAGCAATCGGCTGTCAGCGCTTTTCAAGTTTGTTATTTGAGCTGTCAGCATTCGGCTTTCAGCTATCAACCATAAACTATTATCTATCAACTTCCTTTTCAAAACCCTTTCATCCGCTGGTTCAAAAAATCTCGTAAAGCCAAATCTAAAGGTTGTTCCATGTTGATTAGGCGGTAAAAAATGTTTCTGTCCAATAGTTGTGTTTTGATATACGCTAAGCGTTCATCCAGTTTCTGTTTGTATATTTTTCGGGCTTGTGTGGCGTTGATCTGGATGGTTTCTCCGGTTTCTAAATCTTCCAAAGTAGAGTAACCGGCAAAATCCAGTTCCAGTTCGTTTTTCCCGATAATTTGAAAGACAATGATTTCATGTTTTAAGGTAGAAAGCTTGTCGAGCAGTGCTAAAATTTCGTTGTTTTCTTCGTAAAAATCGGTTACAAAAACCAGCAGTTCACGTTTTCCGGTTCCGGCAAAAATTTCTTTGTAAGCTACGGGTTCGGTTAGTTTTCCTGCGGGATCGAGGTTTTCCAACTGATAAAACAAGCGGTTTAAATGCTGCGCGCTTTGCCTCGGCACCAACGAAAACAAACCGCCGTTTTGCAGCACAAACAAACCGGTGGCATCGCTTTGCAAATTAGCCAGGTAAGCCAACGAAGCCGTGAGATAAGCGGCGTAAGTGATCTTTTTAAAACCGGCATCTTCGTGGTTCATAGACGCACTGGCATCTACCAAAAAACGGACGGAAATGCTGGTTTCCACTTCGCTTTCGCGGATGTAATAGCGATCAGAACGGGCAAACATTTTCCAATCCAGCGAACGCAAATCATCGCCGGGCTGGTAACTTCGGTACTGGGAAAATTCCATGCCCGGACCTTTGATGGTGCTTTTGTTTACGCCACTTAAAAAGCCGTCAACCACTGTTTTGACAGTGAGTTGCAGGCTTTTGATGGACATCACGGTTTTTGGATCGAGTAACGAAGACATAGAAGACTAAATTTTATGCGATAAAAACAGTATCATCAAGCCAATACTTTTGGCCGTTCAATCGCCTTAATTAATTCCGCGGCAACCATATCCGAAGTTACATTTTCTGCTTCTGCTTTAAAATTCATCAGGATGCGATGGCGCAAAACCGGGAAAGCCATGTTGTGGATGTCTTCCATCAAAACTGCGTAACGGCCTTTAAATAAAGCGCGTGCTTTGGCCGTTAAAATTAACGCCTGGCCGGCACGCGGGCCAGCACCCCAACGCACCCATTGTTTTACATAAGGAACGGTGGTGGTATCGGGCCGTGTGGCGCGGATGATGCTGCTGACGTAATGTACCAAATCATCGTTAATCGTAACATCGCGCACCAAAGCTTGCAACTGACGGATTTCTTCTC
>CAXTKQ010000153.1:2169-7248 GCA_964244955.1 uncultured Sphingobacteriaceae bacterium
CCGCCTAAAATTGGGTTTACGGTTACTTTTTTGCTGCCGGTGGTGCTGTTTAAAACGCCAAATTCTTCCTGTGCGGATGGATAGCCAATTTTTACGTACAATAAAAAACGGTCTAACTGGGCTTCGGGCAGCGGGTAAGTCCCGGCTTGTTCGATTGGGTTTTGTGTGGCGAGGATGAAAAACGGACGGTCTAAAGGATACGTTTGCCCGCCGTAAGTTACCTCAAATTCCTGCATTGCTTCCAGCAAAGCCGATTGCGTTTTTGGCGGCGTGCGGTTAATTTCATCGGCCAAAACAATGTTGGCGAAAAGCGGGCCTTTGTTAAACTTAAAAAAACGTTTGCCGGTAATGTGGTCTTCTTCCAGAATTTCGGTGCCTACAATATCCGTCGGCATCAAATCCGGCGTAAACTGGATGCGGCGGAACGACAAATGCAAAGCCTGCGACAACGTGCGCACCATCAGCGTTTTGGCCAGTCCGGGAACGCCCTCCAGCAGGCAATGTCCGCCAGCCAGCAAAGCGACCAGAATTTCGTCCAACACCTGGTCTTGCCCGATAATTACTTTTTGTATTTCCTTTTTAAGCGATGAAAGCTGGACAAGCAGGTTTTTTACGGTACTTTCTGTAGTCTCCAAAACGTTTGGTAATTAAAATGAGCGAAATTGAATTTGTTGTTTCGAGAAAAGTAAAAATAAAATCTCGGAATTTAGAAAAGTATTAACCCGTAGCAGAAACTTTACAGGATTTATGCCGATACAAGAAGCATTGCGCAATTTTTACAATAATTTAGGGCGATGAATGCGGCCAAATTTACTTTTACCCGTTTAAGGTATGTTTCCGGCGATTGGGACACCGACCAGCGGATGCCTTCCAATATCCTCAATTCGCTGCTCGAATACACCACCATCCCCATCAACACACAGGAAAAAATTATTGATTTAAGCAGCAACGAGATTTTTGCCTCGCCTTTTTGTTACCTCAGCGGACATAAATTAGTGCAATTCAACTCTGCAGAAAGAACCAATTTTAAGCAGTATGTGCAAAACGGCGGTTTCGTTTTTGCGGATGACTGCAACCACGATATTGACGGGCTTTTTGCACGTTCTTTTGAGGCACAAATGTCGGCCTTGTTTGGCGCACATGCGTTGAAGAAAATCCCGGCCACGCACCCCATTTATTCTTCTTTTTTTAAGTTTGAAAAAGGCCCGCCCAACACCTCTTTTGAGTTGAACGGCTGGGGCGATGACCTCATCCACGATTATTTAAAAGCCATCGAAATTAACGGACGGATTGCCGTTTTGTACAGCAATAAAGATTATGGCTGCGAGTGGGACTACGATTTCCGCAACAAGCGTTTTCTGGCAGAAGATAACACCAAGTTCGGGGTAAACATTGTTTTGTATGCGATGAATGCTTGATATTTTAAATAGCTGCGGTACTGTTTTTATCATGCAAAAATTAGCATCATAAAATTTACAATCCACACATATTTTATGTACTATTATTGCATCAAATATTACATTTTATGTTGGTAGCAAATTTATCAGAAAATGAGGAAGATCGTGTAAAAGCGCTCGAATCTTACGAAATTCTGGACAGCTTGCCGCAAAAGGATTTTGATGATATTACCCGGTTAGCTTCAGAAATTTGCAACACACCGATTTCCTTGATCAGTTTTGTAGATGCAGACAGGCAATGGTTTAAATCGCGCCATGGTTTAGATTCGGACCAAACACCAAAAGAATATGCTTTTTGCGCACATGCCATCTTAGAACCTGATAAGGTTTTTATGGTGCATGATGCCACAAAAGATGAACGCTTTCAAAATAACCCTTTGACCACTGGCCACCCAAAAGTGGTTTTTTATACCGGTGTGCCTTTGGTAAACCAGGAAGGCCATGCTTTAGGCACATTATGTGTGATTGATAACAAGCCAAAAGAATTAACCGCCAACCAGATTGACGCTTTAAAAACTTTGGCCAACCAGGTGATGGCCCAGTTAGAATTACGCCTTAAAGTAAAAGAACTGAACACGCTTGCTTTAGAACTACAAAAATCTAACGAGTATTTAGAGCGTTTTGCACTGATGGCCTCGCATGATATTAAAAGCCCGCTGACCAGCATGATGCTGACCGGACAGTTGCTTAAAGCCAAGTACCACAGCCAATTGGACGAGAAAGGCAACCAAATGCTCGATATTGTAAACAGTTCGGCCAGCAGTTTGCTCAAGTTTTTAAACCAGATGCTGGAGTATTCCAAATCGTACAAAACTTTAGCACAAAAAAAGGACGAGATTTGTTTGAACGACCTGATCCAAGAGGTTTTAAAATTGGTTTCTATCCCGGATTCTTTTCGGGTAGAAACGCCTGAAGATTTACTGTACATCCGTACTTCGGCCATTGCTTTGGAGCAAATCCTGATCAATTTGCTTAACAATGCCGTGCGTTACAATGATAAAGATGCAGGTTTTATCCGTTTAACTTTTGAAGAAAAAGCCGATTGCTACCAATTCAGGATCAGCGATAACGGCGTTGGCATCGAGCAAAAAAATTATGTACGGATATTTGAACCGATGACCACGCTAAACAGCCGAGACCGTTACAACAAAAGAGGTTCGGGAATCGGCCTTTCAACCGTAAAAAACCTGGTAGATAATTTGGGAGGGGAAATTTGTGTTGAATCTGTTTTAACCGAAGGCACTACTTTTCAGTTTACGATACCGAAGTAAGCATAATCAGCCTGATGCTTCTTTTATCGGCATAAAATAAGTATTCATCCTGAAATTGTTATTGCTTAAAATACCTTTTTGTGTGCAAAATTCTGTAAACGGTAACTACATTGCCTGTGATTTTGTAATGTATTCCGTAAGGAAATTTATATAAATGAGCAATTCTTATTTTTCTATATCGCTCTTGAAAAATATTTGGTTGCCGCTCAATAAAGTTTAATGTTTTAGAAAACTCTTTGAAAAACATACTTACAATAGACAAAGAAATTTCATTATAATAGGATTCTATTTCTTCCAAATCTATGTAAGCCTCAAGCCGAAATCGAATTTCATACATGCCTATCGGTTTAAAAACCGGGTTTGTATTTCCTTCAAAGTTTTGTATTCGGCTTTGCCATTTTCTTCCTGCCTGGTCATGTTGTCTATCATGGTTTTATATTCGTCTGATAGTTCAAAATTAATGTTCCCTCTGTTCAGCAGGATTTCGTAATCTTCTAAAGAAAGCACTACGCCTGTTTTTTCGCCTTTCTCGTTTACAATAAATTGAGTTGCCATAATTCAAATTTACTTTTTAAATTAAATCATTCCGAAATTATTTGATACTTCTTTTACCACCTAAAAATTCGCGTTGCCCGTATAATGCTTACTTTTGTAACATTTATTTTGAAGCATGAACGCTGAAACCATCAAAACGCTTCCGGGCCGCTATTGTAATTCTTTAAACATGTATTCCCGCTGGTTGACGCGCGAAGTAACGATTGGCGATGTGCCGATGGGCGGGAACAACCCGATCCGTATCCAAAGCATGACCACCACCGATACGATGGACACCGCCGGAACTGTAGCGCAAACCATCCGTATGGTAGAAGCCGGTTGCGAATACGTCCGCATCACCGCGCCAAGCGTTAAAGAAGCGCAAAACCTGGCCGAAATAAAAAAGCAGTTGCGGCAGCAAGGTTACAACGTGCCTTTGGTGGCCGATATCCATTTCACGCCAAATGCGGCCGAAGTGGCGGCGCGGATTGTAGAAAAAGTGCGCATCAATCCCGGAAATTATGCCGATAAAAAACGCTTCGACGAACTGGTTTATACGCAGGCAGAATATCAGAATGAACTGGAGCGCATCTTCAAAAAGTTTACGCCGCTGGTAAACATCTGCAAAGAATACGGAACGGCCATGCGCATCGGCACCAATCATGGTTCGCTTTCCGACCGGATTATGAGCCAGTACGGTGATACGCCGCGCGGCATGGTGGAATCGGCCATGGAATTTATCCGCATGTGCGAAAGCCTGAACTATTATAATTTGGTGATCTCTATGAAATCCAGCAACCCGCAGGTAATGGTACAGGCGTACCGGATGCTGGTAGAAACAATGGTGGCCGAAGGCATGAACTATCCGTTGCACTTGGGCGTAACCGAAGCCGGCGACGGCGAAGACGGCCGCATTAAATCTGCCGTTGGCATTGGCACGTTGTTGGAAGATGGTTTGGGCGATACCGTCCGCGTTTCATTAACCGAAGAACCGGAATTTGAAGCGCCGGTTGCGATAGCGTTGGTGGAGCGGTATGCGAGAAGAAAGTTGCAAGTTGCCAGTTTCCAGTTGTCAGTTCAAAGCGATCAACTTGCAACTTACAACTTACAACCTACAACTGCTCATTCTCCTTACTCATACCAAAAGCGCGAAACCTATGAAGCCAATGCTTTTATCGGCGGCCAGATGGTGCCGCGCGTGGTGCTTGATCTTTCGGCCAGAAACTTAAAAGACCCTTCTATTTTGGCCGATGCCGGATATTTATATTCTCCGTTATTGGATAAATACAACATGGCCGACCAGTCGGTTGATTTTGTTTATTTGGCCGATGAACTGCCTTCTTTTGCTTTTCCCGGCAATCTTAAATTACTGTACAATTATAAAACCTGGCAGTTTTTAACCGATAATAAGAATTGCCATCCGGTTTTTACATTGGAGGAATTTAATGCTTCTGCAGAAAAAGATGCGGCGCTAAATTTAGTCAGGATCAAAAACAGCGATTTGCAAACCGAAGCTTTTGAACAGATCAATGCAGATCAAACACTGGTTTTTGTTTTGGAAACAGATGAAGCCCACGGCATGGCCGATCAGCGCGCATGCTTCTTTTACCTGCAAAAAAATGGTATTGACGTGCCGGTGATTGTGCGGAGGAGCTATTTGTTTCAGTTGCCAGTTGCGGGTGGCGGGTTACCAGTTTCAGGTGGTCAACAACCAGGACTAACACTTGGAAATTTACAGGCCGAAGCGACTAAAGAACTAGAACCCACAACTGGCAACCCACAACTCACAACTGAATTACAGCTTTACGCCGCCACCG
>CAXTKQ010000154.1:0-7133 GCA_964244955.1 uncultured Sphingobacteriaceae bacterium
GATTGATATGATGCAGGTTTACATCCGGGATGCTGCCGATAAGATTTTCAAATCAGGAAAAGAAGCTTTAAATGCTTTTGCCGAAGGCGATGAACGCCGCATGATGATGGTTGGTTTAAAACGCTACACCAAAACCGAAGACATCAACACGACGGCGGCGCGCCGACGCATTGCAGCAAAACTGATCGGCCAAAACAAATACTGTTTTTAGCACCTAAAAATTCATGTCAAACTAAAATTCAGCGATTCCCATGAAAAAGGCAGCACGGTTATTTGATTGTTTAGAAGCACAACAGCAGGAGCCAAAACCCGACTTTTTGAACGCCAAAATCAACGGCGAATGGAAATCGTACAGTACGGCCGAGGTGCATGAGAAAATCTATCAGTTGGCCGCTGCTTTGCTTGAAATGGGGATTTCGCCGGGTGATGGCAGTGTTGAAGGGCGCAGCAAAGTTGGCCTCATCAGCAACAGCAGGCCCGAATGGCTGATAACGGATTTGGCCGTGCAACTGGTTGGCGGGATTTTAGTGCCGCTTTATCCAAACACCAGCACAAAAGAAATGGAACAGATTTTGGCAGAAGCCGAAGTTGCCTGCATTTTTGTAAGCGATGCCGAACTTTGCGCCAAAGTAACAGCAGTTCAAAAAAACGTGCCGACGTTAAAAACCATTGTTTCGTTTGACAAGATTACGGATTGCGTTCACTTTGAAAGTTTGCTGAAACCAACCAGCGAGGTTGACAAAAAGCGGATTTCGGCCATTAGTAACCGTATCACCGAAAACGATGTAACCACGATCATTTTCACGTCGGGCACAACCGGCCGGCCAAAAGGCGTAATGTTGACGCATAAAAATATTGTAAGTAATGTGGTTGGTTCAGGTAAAGTATTGTTGCAGATTCCGGTCGTCAATAAACGCGCGCTCAGCTTTCTGCCGCTCAACCATATCTTCGAAAAAATGGTTACCTACATCTACCTTTTTTATGGGTTTTCGATTTACTACGCCGAAAATATGGATACGATTGGCGCGAACATGCGCGAAGTAAAACCCAATTTGTTTACCGCCGTTCCAAGACTTTTAGAAAAAGTGTTTGAAAAAATCGTGATCGAAGGACAGAAACTTTCAGGCATTAGAAAGAGTATTTTCTTGTGGTCAATAAAAGTGGCAGAACAATTTGAAAATACCGGCACCAGCCTGTGGTACAAAACGAAACTGGCCATAGCCGATAAATTGGTTTACAGCAAATGGCGGGCTGCTTTGGGCGGCGAAGTTAAAGCCATTGTTTTGGGCAGTTCTGCTTGCCCGGTACGGCTCGAAAAAATATTTACAGCCGCCAGGATTGTGATTTTAGAAGGTTATGGGTTGACGGAAACTTCTCCGGTAATTACCGTAAACCAATATCAAATAAACGGCAGAAGGTTTGGAACGGTTGGGCTTTTGCTGGAAGATGTTCAGGTAAAAATAGCAGCCGACGGTGAAATTTTGTGCAAAGGCCCAAACATTATGTTGGGTTATTACAAAAACCCGGAACTGACTGCTGAAGTTTTGGCGGATGGCTGGTTCCATACCGGCGACATCGGACAGATGGATCAGGATAATTTCTTGAAGATTACCGACCGGAAAAAAGAAATTTTTAAAACTTCTGGCGGAAAATATGTAGCACCCGTACCGATTGAAAACCGGATGAAAGAAAGTTCCTTGATCGAGCAAATGATGGTGATCGGTGCCGAAAGAAAGTTTACCTCGGCTCTGATCGTTCCATCTTATCCAAACCTGAAATTATGGTGCGAACAGCAAAACTTTAATTTTAATTCGACCCAGCAAATTATTGAACAGGAACAGGTTATCGCTTTGTACCAATCGGTTGTTGATTCTTTTAATTCGGAATTTAACCATGTAGAACAGGTAAAAAAATTCAAACTGCTTTCGGAAGAATGGACGATCAACGGCGGGGAATTAACGCCCACCGGAAAAATGAAACGGCGCATCGTCATGGAAAAATACAAACAGGAGATCGAGCATTTGTATCAAACCGAAACCGACAAAACGCCGGTTGCACATTAATCAAAGTTTCTCATCATCATACCGGATACTTCTTTTATCACCCTAAAATTTGGGACATAAAAGAAGCATCGTTAACTCTTTTTTTGCTGATAAATCATTGCCATGAAAACTTTAGAAATCAATATTGGAAACAAACTGGCTGTGATTACGCTAAACCGCGGACGTTCCAATCCCATCAATCTGGAAATGGTTTCGGAACTGATCTCAGCAGTAAAAGAACTGGAGGCTGACGAAGAAGTTGAAGGCTTAATCATCACCGGAAAAGAAGGGTTTTTTTCGGCAGGAATTGACCTGATCGAAGTTTACCATTACAACGAGCAGCAAAGCAAAGATTTTTGGACTAACTTTTTGCTGATGCAAGCCACATTGGTCAATTTTAAAAAGCCTTATGTGGCGGCTATCACTGGCCATAGTCCCGCTGGCGGCTGTATTATTGCGCTTTGTGCCGATTATCGTGTGATGTCGAAAGGCAGTTTTATCATCGGTTTAAATGAAATTCCGGTTGGGATTATTATTCCGGAAATCGTTTTTCATTTGTACGCTTTTTGGCTGGGAAAACGTAAAGCGTACCAGTATTTGCTGGAAGGAAAATTATTAAATGTGGAAGAAGCATTACAAAACGGATTGGTTGATGAAGTTGTTGAACCCTCTGATCTTCTAACCGTTAGCCAAGAAAAGCTAAAGGTTTATATGAAGATGAATCCTGAAACTTGGCATCAAAGCAAATTAAATTTAAGAAAAGAACTGATTGGCCAAATGCAAACCGACCAAAGCAAAACATTGGATAAAATGCTAAAACAATGGTGGTCGCCCGAAACACGTTTATCTTTGCAAAAAGTAATTGACCAGCTTACCAAAACCGTAAAAAACTAAAATGGAAATTCCTGAAAACAACAGTTTGGACGATGCCGAAAAAGGAATGCTGCGGGACGATGCTTTCAAAGGGAAAACGATCATCATAACCGGCGGCGGAACGGGATTGGGCAGGGCGATGGGAACTTACTTTTTAAAGCTTGGTGCCAATTTAGTCATCACGAGCAGGAAGTTAGACGTTCTGCAAAAAACCGCCACCGAAATGGAAACCGAAACCGGAGGTAAAGTTTTAGCTTTGGCTTGCGATGTCCGTCATTATGAGGAAGTTGAAAAAGTTTTCCAGGAAGCGGTTGCCAAATTTGGGCAGGTAAACGCAGTAGTGAACAACGCTGCCGGGAATTTTATTTCGCCCACAGAACGGCTTTCGGCCAATGCTTTTTCTACCATCATTGATATTGTGCTAAAAGGTTCGGTCAATTGTTCGCTCGCTGCGGGAAAATACTGGATCAAAGAAAAAATGCCGGGCAATATTTTGAATATTATTACTACTTATGCTTTTACGGGTTCGGCTTACGTGGTTCCTTCGGCTTGTGCCAAAGGCGGCGTACTGGCCCTAACGCGTTCTTTGGCGGCAGAATGGGGACGGCATCAAATCCGAACCAATGCCATTGCGCCCGGCCCTTTCCCTACAAAAGGTGCCTGGGAAAGATTGCTGCCCGGAGAAATGGCCGAAAAATTCGATTTTAAAAACCGTGTCCCTTTAAAACGGGTTGGCCAGCAACAGGAAATTGCCAACCTGGCCGCCTTTTTAATTTCCGATTATTCGGCTTACATCAACGGCGATGTGATTACCATTGATGGTGGCGAATGGCTGCAAGGCGCCGGGCAATTTAACGGTTTGGAAATGGTTACCGATGAAATGTGGGACGGCATCGAACAATTAACACGCGCCACAAAAGGCAGCTAATAAATTATATTTTTGTTGATTAACACCAATGCTTCTATTACCCTATAAATTTTGGTGCCTGTATTAATTTTCATAAACCGAAAAATAACTGTTTACCACTTTTTAGGTGATAAAAGAAGCATTGAAACTTTATAAAAAAAATTTAAACAGGCTCTAAATAAATTCCATGATTGCACAACTCGTCTTTCTAATCCTATTGGCTGCCGCGGTATTTTTATTCAGCAAAAACGCCGGCAAAATCCGGCGTAATATTTTGTTGGGAAAAGATGCAGACCGGAGTGACCAACCTGCGCTCCGGTGGAAAACCATGGCAAAAGTAGCATTAGGCCAAAGTAAAATGGGCAAACGGCCGGTTGCTGCCTTGATGCACTTGTTTATTTATGTCGGTTTTGTCATCATCAACATCGAAGTTTTGGAGATCATGATTGACGGGCTTTTTGGTTCGCACCGTGTTTTTTCCCGTCCGTTGGGCAGTTTATACAGCTTGCTGATCGGCGGTTTTGAAATTTTGGCATTGCTGGTTTTGGTTTCCTGCGTGGTGTTTTTGTCCCGAAGAAACCTGCTAAAACTGAAACGCTTTCAAGGCCCGGAGATGAAGGAATGGCCGCGTTCAGATGCCAATTATATTCTTTTCATCGAAATATTATTGATGACGGCTTTTCTCACCATGAACGCAGCGGATTACAAACTGCAAGCCTTGCATTTTGGGCATTATATCAAAGCCGGCAGTTTTCCGGTCAGTGCTTTGATTGCCCCGCTCCTGCCTACAAATGCCAGTTCGTTGGTGTTGATTGAACGTAATTGCTGGTGGTTCCACATTATCGGCATACTGGCTTTTTTAAATTACCTGCCTTACTCCAAGCATTTCCACATCTTGCTGGCTTTTCCAAATACGTATTATTCCAAGCTTTCGCCCAAAGGCCAGTTCAACAATATGGCTTCGGTTACCAATGAAGTAAAGGCAATGGTTGACCCTTCTTTCGTTCCAGCCGCTACCGAACCCGGCCGTTTTGGTGCCAAAGATGCAACCGACCTCACCTGGAAAAATTTGATGGACGCTTACACTTGCACCGAATGCGGGCGTTGCACCAGCGTTTGCCCGGCCAACAATACGGGCAAATTGCTTTCGCCGCGTAAAATCATGATGGACACGCGCGACCGGATTACCGAAATCGGGAACAATTTGGATAAACAAGGAAAGGACTTCCAGGACAATAAAACTTTGCTGGACGATTACATTTCGCGCGAAGAACTTTGGGCCTGCACCACTTGCAACGCCTGTACCGAAGCTTGTCCGGTAAACATTGATCCGTTAAATATCATCACCGAAATGCGAAGGTTTATTGTAATGGAAGAATCGCAGGCACCAGCAAGTTTGAATAATATGTTTGGCAATGTGGAAAACAACGGCGCACCTTGGAAATATTCAAACGCCGACAGAATGAATTGGGCAGAGAGTGATTAGCGGATGGTTCAAAGATCATAGTAAAAACCTGCAAAGTTTCCAAGTACGCCCCTCCCATCAACTATTGACCATCAACTATCAACATTTCCCATGAACCATTAACTATCACCCCTCAACTAACAACCATGAACGAACTACATATCCCAACCATGGCGCAAATGGCAGCCGAAGGCAAAACGCCGGAAATATTGTTTTGGGTGGGCTGCGCCGGAAGTTTTGACGAACGTGCCCAAAAAATCACGAGAAGCATCTGCGAAATTTTGCAACATGTGGGCATGAGTTATGCGGTTTTGGGGACCGAAGAAAGCTGCACCGGCGACCCGGCAAAACGTGCGGGAAACGAGTTTTTGTTCCAGATGCAGGCGTTGACCAATATTGAAGTTTTAAATGCGTATGAGGTTAAAAAGATCGTAACCGGTTGTCCGCATTGTTTCAATACGTTGAAAAACGAGTATCCGCAATTGGGCGGGGATTATGAAGTGATCCATCACACCGAACTCATCCAGCAACTGATTAATCAAGGAAAATTAAAGACCGAAGACGGCGAAAGTTTTAAGGGCAAACGCATTACGTACCACGATGCCTGCTACTTGGGCCGCGGCAATAACGTTTATGAAGCACCACGAAGTGCATTGCAAGTTTTAGATGCCGAACTGGTAGAAATGAAACGCTGCCGGAGCAACGGTTTGTGTTGTGGTGCAGGCGGCGCGCAAATGTTTAAAGAAGCCGAACCCGGAAAAAAAGAAATCAATATCGAACGGATTGAAGATGCGATTGAAGCAAAAGCGCAAATTGTGGCTTCGGCCTGCCCTTTCTGCATGACAATGCTGCGCGACGGCGTAAAAATCAAAGAAAAAGAACAGGAAATCCAGGTTTTGGATATTGCCGAAATTACGGCGAGGGCAAATGGTTTGTAAAGCAAAACCTTAATGCTTCTTTTACCAGCATAAATTTATAGGCATAAAAGAAGCATTCTTTTATTTTGATTTTTTCTGTCATTTCGCGCCGAAGGGAGAAATCTTCTTCCTATTAAAAAATCGTCTTTGAAGAAGATCCCTCCCTTCGGGTCGGGATGACAAACCCAATTACTTCATCTGCTCCTTAATAAAAGCAATTGCCTTCGCATAAGTATCCAAAATATCATTGCCGCGCCAGCCGTGGCCTTTTCCAGGATATGTAACGTAACCCGACGGAACATTGGCCTGTTTCAGCTTCACATTCAAACTATCGCTTTCGCGGATCGGCACAATCGGATCGGCCGTGCCATGAAAAATAATCGTAGCCGGGCTTTTCTTGCTGACGTGGTTAACCGCGCTGGCATCGGCATAAACATTCGGGATGGCCGTAGGAACACCGTTCATCAACCCGGCCAGTTCGTGGTGCGCTTGGTAAAGGTCAACCATATCGGCAGGGCCAAACAAATCAACCACAACTTTTACTTCGTGTTTCGGGTCGTGGATAAAACCTTCTACCAAAGCCAATTGCGCGCCTGCACTTTCGCCCAGCAAAACCAATTGCTTTTTATCAATGTGGTAATCTTTTGCTTTGTCTTTTATAAAAGCAACTGCTTTGTCAACATCGTCAATTTGCGTCGGCCACGGGTTGCTTAAGGTTTGCCGGTTGGCCAAACGGTAATTTAGGTTGAAAATAGCATAATCCGGAAAGGCTTTTTGCAACGGTTTCAGCCAATGCGCCATGTTGATTTTATCGCCTGCAACCCAGCTTCCGCCGTGGATCAAAATGATGGCAGGCGTTTTGCCTTTTTCTTGTTTCGGCAGGTAAATGTCCATTTTTTGCCTGGCATCATCGCCATAAGCCACATCTT
>CAXTKQ010000155.1:0-268 GCA_964244955.1 uncultured Sphingobacteriaceae bacterium
GGTTCGAGGAGCGGGTTTAATTTAGCGGTATCAAAATAATGTGCAATCGGTTCGTTCAGCAAATCGTAACCCATCACAATCGGTTCGTTTTTGTAACGCGCGGCAATTTTTTTCCAGATGCTGATGGTCAAAGCCTGACTTGCTTCGCTTTCAAACAAAAACGGATAGCCGTAATCATCCGCAATGTTGTCGCCGGTTTGTCCGCCCGGTGCGGCGTGCATATCCAAAATCAAATACATGCCTTCCTTTTTGCTCCAAGCAATTAGCT
>CAXTKQ010000155.1:278-7091 GCA_964244955.1 uncultured Sphingobacteriaceae bacterium
ACCACGGTTTTCATCGGTTGCGCCCAGGTAAGTTTCGTTGGTAAACAAGCGGTAATTGAAGGGGACACGCAAAGTGTTCATCCCGGTACTTTTTAAATAACGGATGTCGGCTTCGGTAACGTAACTGTTTAAATATTTTTGCCAGAAATCCTTTGTTTTGTTCGGGCCGATGGCTTCTGTAATCGCTTCGTTGATCAGCCGCGGCGAAGAAACATCTTTAAACTTAAACATGTAGCCTTCGGGCACCATCCAATTGCCCAGGTTGGTGCCTTTAATCAGCATTGGTTTGCCATTGGCATCTATAATTTCTTTTCCTTTTACGGTGATAAATTTTTGCTGCGCCTTTAATTGGAATGTATTTAAACCAAAAACGAGGGCCAATATGCCTGTAAACCATTTGTTCATTGTAATACTATCTTTATTCAAGCCCAAATATACAAGCATGCTTCTTTTACCACCCGAAATTTATACTGCCAAACTGCTTTTATTTGTCTATCATTTTGTAGACATGCACATAATCTACCTGCATACTGGTTGGAAAAGCTGCATCATCCACCCCTTTTTGGCCGCCCCAATTACCGCCAACTGCAATATTTAGCAACAGATGGAATTTCTGATCGTACGGCCAGGAAGCAGAGCCCTGCCCATCGTTGATATAAATAAAAAGCAAGGCATCATCATAATAACCCCGAACGGCATAAGGCGTCCAGTCAACCCGATATTTATGAAATGCCGTTGAGGCATCAGGAATGCTTTTATTGCCCCCTTTTTGCGTGCCGATGGCACCGTTGTACAACTGGGTGTGGATGGTAAAGTAAACCGGGGCCGGATCAAAACCTACATTTTCCATGATATCTATTTCCCCGGATTTTGGCCAGCTTCCGTACACTTCTTTGTCCGACAGCATCCAGATTGCAGGCCACATGCCCCTGCCTGCCGGCAATTTGGCGCTTACTTCTACCCTGCCGTAAAGCAAGCTTCCAACTTCTTTTGAAACCAACCTGGCAGAAGTATAATTTTTACCGCCGTAGCTTTCTTTGCGGGCATTGATTGACAACAAACCATTGGCAACACTGGCATTGCCAACCGAATTGGTGTAATACTCCAGCTCGTTATTGCCCCAGCCGTTTCCACCAATATCATAACCCCATTTTGTACTGTCGGGCTTCCCGCTATAATCAAATTCATCGGCAAAAAAAGGCGAAGCTTCAAAGGCCCAGCCTTTATCAACCGGTGCGGCAACAGGTGCAATGGTGATGGGTTTCGGTGTATCTTTTTTACCGGAACAGGATAAAACAGATACAGCAATAAATGGCAGTGCCCAAAAAAACAGGTAGTTAAGGTTTGATCTCATGCAGGTTTATAATTTATAAAACGAAGGAGCCGTTGAATAAAGGTAGGAAATTTAAAGCCGAAACAGGTTGATTTTTTGTTGATAAAAACAGCACCGGCCACAAATCAACGTTAAAGAATGCGACCGAAAGGGGCAAACAAAGTTTCGGCGGCGCCAACCGTAAAAGTAATGGGCGTGGTTTTTTCTATTTTTATCGGGATGCCGGAAACAAAACCTACAAAAATTGTTGGTAAAAGAAGCATCTGCAACTATTGTTCCTGTTGATCAAAACCTTTTTCGATATATGCGCGGCTTAAAAACAATCCTGTTCCTGTTTATCTCCAACACCTTCATGACGTTTGCCTGGTACGGCCACCTCAAATTTAAAGACTACTCTTGGGGTAAAAATTTGAGTTTGTTTGCCGTAATCCTTATCAGTTGGGGCCTGGCTTTTTTTGAATATCTTTTCCAGGTGCCGGCCAACGAAGGTGGTTTTAAAGAAAATGGCGGCCCGTTTAATCTGGTTCAGCTTAAAACCATTCAGGAAGCCATTACGCTTACCGTTTTCATGGTTTTTACGTTGCTGTTTTTCAAAACCGAGAAGCTGGGCTGGAACCATTTGGTTGGTTTTGGTTTGATTGTGGCCGCAGTATTTGTGATTTTTAAAAAGTGGTAGTCATGATTTTAGGATTGAAAAATGATTTCACCGATTGCAGCTTCTTCAACACTAAAAATATAGTGGTAAAAGAAGCATGCCGTTTTTCCTAAATCAATTTTTTCCTTCTGATTTTACTGCCCAACATTTCTTGGATCTGCCTTGCTTTTTAACTCATATTCCTGCGGAGGTGTGGCGCCCAACAAATTTTTCACAAAGTAATCCCAACGGCGGCGCGCCATGTAGTTGGAAAACTCGCCGTAACCATGCCTGCTGTTCGGGAAAACTACCAAATCAAAATCTTTATTGGCTTTAATCAGCGCATCAACAACCAATAGCGTGTTGCTTGGAGGCACGTTGTCGTCCATCAAGCCGTGGGCCAGCAGCAGTTTGCCTTTCAGGTTTTTGGCGTAGGTTTCGTTGGCGTGAGCCGCATAATCCGAATTGGCCGCTAAACCGTCGTAGCGTTCGCCCCAGTCGTCCTCATAATTGCGGTTGTCGTGGTTGCCAGATTCTGAAATGCCGACTTTAAAAAAATCCGGGTAGCGGAACATAGCCGCTGCCGTTGCAAAACCGCCTCCCGAATGCCCCCAGATGCCAACTTTGTTTAAATCCAGGTAAGGGTATTTTTGCGCCAATTGTTGGATGCCGGTAACCTGGTCGGGCAAAGTATTTTCGGACATATTGCCGTAACTCATATCGTGGAAACTTTTAGAACGCAGTGGGTTACTTGTCCCTTCAATCTCAACCACAACAAAACCTAATTCTGCAAGAGCCTGGTTATCACCCCTGGAAGCTGCGAACGACCAACTGCCGACGCTGCCCCCCTGCGGCCCCGGATAGATATAATCCACCACCGGATACTTCTTTTGTGCATCTAAATTGGTTGGCGTAAACATTAGCCCGTACAAATCCGTTTTGCCATCATGTGCTTTTATGGTGATTGGAATTGGCGCGTGCCAGCCAGAAGCCGTTAACCTGGATACATCGGCTTTTTCTAAATTCACCAATAATTTACCGTTTAAATCACGCAAAACCATAACTGGCGGAACGTTTGGTTTGGAGTAACTATCAATAAAATAATCGTTTCCGGGCGAGAAAGCAACCTGATGGTTTCCGGCTTCCGGCGTTAAAACTGCAAAGTGTTTTCCATCAAAACCAATCTTGCAAAGCTGACCGAAATACGGGTTTTCTGCTTCCAATCCATCGGCCATAAAATACAGTTCGCGCTTTTTTTCATCTACTTTAAGCAGTTTGGTTACTACCCAATCGCCTTTGGTAATTTGGTTTTTTAGTTTTCCGGTTGAAGCATTGTACAGATACAAATGCCCCCAATTATCGCGTTCCGAATACCACAAAATCTCGTTGGATTTGGCTAAGTAGCGCCAGTTGATTGCCCCTTGTCCGGATTCAAATTGCGTGGGTACTTTTTCTTCAAAAACTTCCCGCACGGCTCCGGTTTCGGCATTGGCGATACGCACTTTTTCATCTTTATGGTCGCGCGAAGTGGAAACGAAAGCCAGTTGCGAAGCATATGCGTTCCAATCTACATCGTCAAAACTTCCACCGCTGGAAATATCATCGCTTAAAGTAGCACGATGCGGATCGGCAGGAATTTGCAAGCGGATTACTTTGGGCTGATCCACATTGATAATTACCCGCTCAATCATCGCAATCACCGAATCGCCCGGCAAGGGATATTTCCAGGCTTTCAAAGTTGGTTTGCCTACGTTGGTGCTCACCAAATACATGTCGCTTACTTTGCGCTGGTCTTGCTTAAAAGTGGCAATCTTTTTGGAATCAGGCGACCACAACAAAACCGGGCTTTCACTTTGTTTCCAGCCAGCGTTATCGGTTGCGTAACCGTAATCTTTTACGCCATCGGTTGTTAATGGCGTTTGCTGGTTGGTGTTGATGTTTCGCACCCACAAATTATAATCCTTGATAAAAGCCGCTTTTGTTCCGTCGGGAGAAATAATTTCGTCGCCGTATGCCTGCTGCCCGCCTTCGTTGTTTGGTGCTTTTTTTACCGATGAATTATCTGCAGCACATTGATAGGTAGCTAAATTGCATTTCCATTGTTTCCCAACTGCCTTAAAAATGATGGACTTTTGATCTTCCGAAAAAGTAAAATTTTGAAACGGAAGCCTGTTTGCCTGGTAAGTTTTTCCGGTTGCCAAAGAAAGCGATGCCGCCAGTTTTTCCTGGTCAAAAGCGGCAGCACGCGTTTTTTTAGCGGCATCAACCAGCATAAACCTGCTGCCTTGCGGCGTTAAAACGCGGTACCAAAACCGGTTGTTCCCGATCCAATTTGGCCGGACGCTGGCGTAATCTACCAACGGTGCCGTGTTGTAGGCCATCATTTTTTCGGCACGTGCATAATCATTTGCTGTTAAAGCCGGCGCGTTAATTTGTTGGGCAAGCGCAGCAAATTCGTTTCCTAATGTTAAACCGAAAATTAAAATCCCGGAACGTAAAAGCTTGTTCATATATGTTGTAAACCGTTGCAAGATCAATATTTTGGGTGAAAGTAAACGAATAATAACGATGCTTTTTAATATCAGCCAAAAAGTGCTGTAACAAGTTTAGGATAAACCCAATGCTTCTTTTAGCACCATAATTTTTGTGCCTATATTAACCGGCATATGCCGATGCTGATTTTTAGGCGATAAAAGAAGCATCGCGATAAACACGTTTTTAAATCCGCCACAACAATTAAAATAGAAACTTATATTTGCTTGCACCACAATCAAATTTAACAAAACAAGTGTTGTGCTGATGCCAACCCATCAACCTAAAACCTGATTTAATGAAAAGTATTTATTCATTTTTAATGATCCCAATAATTGCTGCGGCGTTATTTTCATCAGCCAAAGCCCAAACTGCTAACCGTGTAAAAGTTGCAAACGGAACGCTGGAAGGAACCACCGAAAATTCGGGCATCCGCAGTTTTAAAGGTGTTCCTTTTGCCGCGCCACCCGTTGGCGATTTACGCTGGAAAGAACCGCAACCGGCAAAAAACTGGAGCGGCGTGCGCAAAGCAGACCATTTTGGGCCGCGTGCCATGCAAAGGCCCATTTTTAGCGATATGGTTTTCCGCTCAAACGGGATGAGCGAAGATTGTTTGTATTTGAACGTTTGGACACCGGCCAAATCAGCCAACCAAAAATTGCCGGTGCTGGTTTATTTTTATGGCGGTGGTTTTGTAGGAGGCGACGGTTCGGAAGGCCGGTACGACGGCGAAGCGATGGCCCGAAAAGGCGTTGTTGCCGTTACTTTGAGCTATCGGCTTGATGTTTTCGGATTTATGGCGCACCCGGAATTAACGAAAGAATCGCCGCACCATGCTTCTGGCAATTATGGTTTGCTTGACCAAAACGCAGCTTTGCGTTGGGTAAAGCAGAACATTGCAGCTTTTGGCGGAGACCCAAATAAAATCACTATTGGCGGCGAATCGGCAGGTTCTATTTCTGTTTTTGCGCAAATGGCTTCGCCTTTATCCAAAACCCTAATCGCTGGTGCCATTGGCGAAAGCGGTGCGATGATCAAGCCAACTTTTACACCGGTCACCCTGGCCGAAGGCGAGCAAAGAGGTGTTACTTTCGCAGAAAAAGTGAACGCAAAAACGCTGGCCGAACTGCGTGCCCTACCAGCCGAAAAACTGTTGGAAGCAACCGGGCAGCCAGGCGCATTTGGTGTTGCCGGAACAATTGACGGTTACTTTTTGCCCGAAACCCCGGCGGCTATTTTTGCGGCAGGAAAACAAGCACACGTTCCGCTTTTGGTAGGCTGGAATTCGGCCGAATCATCTTACCAGGGTTTGATGGGCCGAAATACGCCAACCGTGGAGAACTATAAAAACAAGTTGAAACAGCTTTACGGCGAGCGTGCGGATGAGGCTTTAAAGCTTTATCCGGGAGCAAACCAGGAAGAAGTGATCCGCTCGGCAACGGCTTTGGCCAGCAACCGTTTTATTGCTTTTAGCACCTGGAAATGGGCCGATTTGCAAACTAAAACCGGAACCAAACCTGTTTACCGTTATTTCTTTTCGCACCCACGGCCTGCTGCTGTTGGCCAAACCAATAATTCGGCTACCAGCACTGCGTCAAAACCAATGGTTGGTGCATCGCATGCTTCGGAAATTGAATACGCCCTGGGAAATTTGCCGTACAATAAAGTTTATGCCTGGACAAAAGATGACGAACAGGTTTCGGAAACGATGCTTTCATACTTCGCCAACTTTGTTAAAACCGGTAATCCAAACGGTGGAAACTTGCCCAAATGGACGCCAAACACAGGCAGCAACCCGGTTTATTTTATGAATATTGATGTGAACAGCCAGTTGAAGCCGGAACAGGACCGCGCCCGTTATTTGTTTTTGGAAAAGGAATATATGAAGTAAGCAATGCTTCTTTTACCGGTACTTTTTTAGGTTGATGAAAAGCTATTGGTTTGAAATTGCTAATAATTTTTATCAGGAATAAAGGTGCAACGTGCCGTAACTGAATTATAATTAAAAACAGAAATCAAGTTTTTAATTATAATTTTAAATTATGAAAAAACACCTTTTTCTTCCGGTCATCCTGCTGCTTGTTGGTTTTACCGTTGCTATCGCCCAAACGCCTATTCAAATCAACCCAAAATCTACCACCAGGCACGGGCCGGAAAAAGGTTCGCTGCTGATTATCGGTGGTAATGTTGGCACTACGCCATCCATTTGGAACAAGTTTGTAGAACTGGCCGGCGGAAAAGCCAACGCAAAAATTGTGGTGATTACGGCTGCGGCCGGAGATTCTGCGGCCTACCGTTTTCAGGATGTAGAGCA
>CAXTKQ010000156.1:0-6929 GCA_964244955.1 uncultured Sphingobacteriaceae bacterium
CGCCAAATGCGTACCACCAAACCGCAATTGGTACACGAAACCAACGGCGTGCCGGACGAAGACACACGCGAACTGCAAAAACCAACGCCGGTAAAAGTAGAGCAAAAGATTGGCCGTAACGATCCTTGCCCTTGCGGAAGCGGCAAAAAATACAAAAATTGTCATGGTGTTGGCATGGCTTAATGGCTTTCCAATCAAAAACCCAACAACATCATGGTTCACTTAAATTTATGTGCTAAAAGAAGCATCCGGCGGTTATCGGCCCGGATGCTTTTTTTATCGGTACTTTTTTGTGCTGCAATTTCTTCGGCACAAACACAAACACGCGGCGAGGTTGAAGTGATCAAAGACCCGTGGATTGATACCTTGATTGCGCACCGTTTGTCGGCCACAAAATCTCCCGCAGGAAAAACGGTAAACGGTGCTGCTTATGGTTACCGCGTTCAGTTTTTTATCAGTTCTGACCGGAACGAAATCTACGCTAAACAAGCGGCTTTTAATCAGATGTACCCTGATTTAAGGACTTATATTGTTTACCAGGAACCAAATTACAAAATCAAGGCCGGCGATTTCCGTTCGAGGTTAGAGGCACAAAAACTAATGCGCGACCTTCGACCGCAGTTTCCAACCTTGTTTCTGGTTTCCGAAAAGATCAACCCGCCAAAACTGGATACCACGCCCGATGATAAAAACTAAAATACAGGAACTTGCCCAACAAATTCATCAGGAAGTAATTGCTAACCGCAGGCATTTGCACCAAAATCCTGAGTTGTCTTTTCACGAAGAAAATACTTATCAGTTTGTTGCTTCTAAATTAAAAGAGCTTGGGATTTCTTTTGAAAGAATGGCTGGAAACGGTTTAGTTGCTTTGTTAAAAGGCGAAAAACCTTCTGAAAAGGTAGTTGCTTTGCGCGGCGATATGGATGCTTTGCCCATTGTTGAAGCAAACGATGTTCCGTACAAATCTCAAAATCCGGGCGTAATGCACGCTTGCGGACACGATGTGCATACGTCATCATTATTGGGAACGGCACAAATTTTAAACCAATTAAAAAGTGAATTTGGCGGAACGGTCAAGTTTATTTTTCAGCCTGCGGAAGAAAAATTGCCCGGCGGTGCCAGTTTGATGATTAAAGAAGGCGTACTTGAAAACCCAAAGCCACAAGCCGTCATCGGGCAACATGTAATGCCTTTGATTGATGCCGGGAAAGTTGGTTTTCGTGCCGGAAAATACATGGCTTCTACCGATGAATTGTATGTAACCGTGAAAGGAAAAGGCGGACACGGCGCACAGCCACAGCAAAATATTGATCCGGTGATTATTACCGCACATATTTTAACCGCTTTGCAGCAAGTAGTTAGCCGTTTTGCCGATCCAAAATCGCCTTCCGTTTTATCTTTTGGAAAAGTGATTGCAAACGGCGCAACAAACGTCATCCCAAACGAAGTTTATTTGGAAGGGACTTTCCGAACCATGGACGAAAAATGGCGGGAAGAAGCACATATCAAAATGAAAAAAATGGCCGAAGGCATGGCCGAAAGCATGGGCGGAAGCTGCGATTTTGAGATCAGGAAAGGTTATCCTTTTTTAATCAACGAAGAAAAACTGACGGCCCGCGTCCGTGGTTTTGCCGAAGATTATTTAGGAAAAGAAAATGTTTTAGATTTGGATATCTGGATGGCTGCCGAAGATTTCGCCTATTATTCGCAAGTTGCGGATGCCTGCTTTTATCGTTTAGGAACGCGGAACGAAGAACGCGGCATCATTTCTTCCGTCCACACACCAACTTTTGATGTGGACGAAAGCGCACTTGCTTTAAGCACCGGTTTGATGGCTTACCTGGCCGTAAAAGAATTGGGCAATTGATGCTTCTTTTATCGGCATAAAATTGGTATTGTCATTTCGAACCGAAGGGAGAAATCTTATTTCAAAGCATTTAACCTTGTAAATTTGGAAATAAGATTTCTCCCTTCGGTTCGAAATGACAGAACTGCAATTATTTTACAAAAATGCTCGACACATTGGTGATCTTCCAACCATCGCTGCATTCGTTCATTGTGATATAATTAAACCTGGAAAAAGTTGGATATTTCATTTCAACTTTGATCAAAACATATTTATTAAAAGTTTCAACCACATTATAATTGGTGGTACAATTTTGTTGTATGCCGCGCAGGTTTTCCATACTTTTGATAATTTCTTTTTTGTTGAAACATAACATTTGATCGCCGCGCATCATGCTAAATTTGGCATTATCGGCAATAATATCTGTCAGCCCATCGCAAATTCCGCGTGCATCGGCATCAATAAAAGTATTGATCGAAAAATGCACGGTAAAAACAGTATGGTGTTTTGGTTTGTCGGCCTTTGCATTGCCAAGTAAAAGGAACAAGCTTAAAGCAATAAAGGTAATTTTAAAAGTTTTCATGGTTTTGATTTTTTGAATAATGTTTAATTGTTGTTGATTAATTAATGTCAAAATTACATTCCAAGTAAAGCGGCAACAATCGTTAAACCACGGCTTTTAAAACGTGTTCTTACGGTAATTTGAAAAGTAAAAAACGCAATTTCATTTAATTGTATTTGGTATCAGGTTGATTGTAGTTTTCAAATAAATTACAAGTTTGATTTGAATACAACTTGTGCAATTTTCCTTAAAAAGTTTAAAAACCTGACACATAAAATTGTATCAATATAAGTCTCAGTATATTTTAAAGAATGTAACATAATAGTCAAAGTGTTCATTTTAAAAAGTATAAAATTTAATAATTGGTGATGAACTTGTTAATGATCTAAACAGGTTATAGTTACAAATTTCTGCTTGTATCAAGTCAATTTTAACCGTTGCAAAACGGTATTTTGAGCAGTATCATCACGAGATTTTAAAGCGTGTTTTTACGTTTGCAAAGTTGGTTCAACACGATTTCTGTTTAAATCCCTTACTTTTATAGCAGATATAAATTTGAAGATGAAAAAAGCCTTTGTGCTGTTGCTGCTGCTGGTAAGTTTTTCTTGTGCGTTTTCTCAAAAGATCAACAGGTTTAACCCCGATAGTTTACAAACGGTTGTGGTCGATTCGGCCGTTGCAAATATTAGGGCGCGCGGCGGTTTGTATGTGCAGGATTTTATTGACCAGATTTTGCGCGATACCAGCTTTTACGAAGCTTTCCGCAACATGAAAAAGTATGCTTTTACGGCCGAAAACCGGGTTTATACTTATGATAAAAATGATAAGGTTGAAGGCAAAATCTACCGGAAACTGAAACATAGTAATACAACTTCGGGACACAAAATCCAATATTTGGCCAAAGCCGACAGCGGGAAAATATACAAGCGCAACGGGAAATACGAATTGTACACTACAGAAATGTTTGATTACATTTTTATGAACGCCTACAACACGGATTTTGTAAAAGGCGGCGATTCGCCAAACGCTGGCGGGAAAAACGAATCGTATAAAAGTAAGCTGAAAACGTTGATTTTTAGTCCGGGAAGGCCGGTTAGCGGCATTCCTTTTATCAGCAAAAAAACCGAAATCTTTTCGCCCGAAATGAAGCCTTTTTACCGTTACGAATTTGCCCGCGGCACTTATTTGGATTCGATTCCGGTTTACCGGTTTAAAGTAATCCAACGCGCAAATATGACGGACGACCAGAAAGATGAAGTGATGATTAAGGAACTGACCACGATTTTTGACCGGCGCAATTTCCAAATTTTAGGAAGATATGTTGACATGAAATTCAAAAACTTTGTGATGGATTTTAACGTGCAAATGGACATCGAACTCAACCGTTTTGGCGGGGAATTGTTGCCGACCAAAATCAGTTACCAGGGAAATTGGGACGTTCCTTTTCACAAAGAAGAGCGCGCCAGTTTTTTGGTGCTGCACAAAGATTACAAAGAAGAAAAGTAATTTTTCAACCTAAATTTTTCTCCATTAGCCAGTCTTGCTGCACATCGTTTCCCAACTTAAAATCATGGACGCCGGTTTTTGCAAAGCCCCATTTCAGGTAAAAATCAATGGCTTTTTGGTTGTGTTCCCAAACGCCCAGCCACAATTTTTTAGCCTGGTTTATTATAGAGAAATCAATGGCAAAAGCCATTAAAGCGGCGCCAATTTTTTGCTTGTGGTATTCTTTCGAGACATACAATCTTGAAAGTTCCGCTGATTTTATGCCGGTAAAAGAAGCATCGGCAATGATCAATTTGATACAACCGACAGGAATACTGTTTTTAGTGGCATAAAAACAGTATATGTTCGAAGTGCTTAATTCTTCCTCGATTTTTTTTAAGTTGAAAGCTTCCGTCAAATAAGTTTCCATATCCTGCGGATCGTTAAATTCAGCAAAAGTTTCAGCAAACAGATCGGAGCTAAACTTAGCGAAATGTGCCGCTTCTTCCGTTTTTATTCTTTGAATGCTGATTTCTGGATTCATTCTACCGCTTTTTCTACCTTAAAACTTTCACCTTGCCTAAAACTCCGCGTTTTTCGGAAACCTTGGAAAAGGAATTACATCGCGAATGTTTGTCATACCGGTTACAAAAAGCACCAAACGCTCGAAACCCAAGCCAAAACCAGCGTGTTCGCAGGCACCAAAACGGCGCGTATCCAAGTACCAGTCCAGTTCTTCTTTCGGGATGTTCATTTCGTCCATTCGCTGCTCCAGTTTTTCCAAACGTTCTTCGCGCTGGCTTCCGCCAACCATTTCGCCGATGCCCGGAAACAGAATATCCATCGCCCTAACTGTTTTTCGCCCTTCGGCATCCGGTTCGTTTTGGCGCATGTAAAATGCTTTGATCGCCGCCGGGTAATCGGTTAAAATAACTGGTTTTTTAAAGTGTTTTTCCACCAAAAAACGTTCGTGTTCCGATTGCAGATCCGAGCCCCAGCCTTCAATCAAGTAAGTAAATTTCTTCTTTTTGTTTGGGGTTGATTCCTTTAAAATCTCAATCGCTTCGGTATAAGTCAGGCGTTCAAACTCCTGATTCAGGCAGAATTGCAGTTTTTCCAGCAAGCCCAATTCCTGGCGTTCCTGCTGTGGTTTTTGCTTTTCTTCTTCGGCCAAACGCTGCGCTAAAAACTCCAAATCATCCGCGTTTTTGGCCAATGCTTCTTTTATCACGTATTTTAACAAGTCCTCGGCCAAATTCATGTTGTCTTCCAGATCGTAAAAAGCCATTTCCGGCTCGATCATCCAAAACTCGGCTAAGTGGCGCGTGGTGTTAGAGTTTTCGGCACGAAAAGTCGGGCCGAAAGTATAAACATCGCTTAAAGCCATGGCGCCCAGTTCGGCTTCCAACTGGCCCGAAACCGTTAAATTGGTCGCTTTTCCGAAGAAATCTTCCTTGTAATCAATCTCGTTCTGATCGGTTTTTGGAACGTTATTTAGGTCAAAATTGGTAACGTGGAAAGTTTCTCCCGCGCCTTCCGCATCCGAAGCCGTTATGATTGGCGTTTGCAAATTTACAAACCCACGTTCCTGAAAAAATTGGTGAACGGCAAAAGCCAGCGTATTTCTCACCCTAAAAACAGCACTGAAAGTGTTGGTACGGAAACGCAGATGTGCAATCTCCCGCAAAAACTCCAGGCTGTGTTTTTTGGGCTGAAGCGGATATTTTTCCGGGTCAGAATCGCCCAAAATTTCGATTGATGCTGCTTTTACCTCTACTTTTTGCCCTTTTCCCAGCGAAGCAACCAATGTCCCGGTTACGCTGATGGCCGCACCGGTCGTCAAACGTTTAAGCAGAGTTGGATCGGTATTTTCAAAATCAACTACAATTTGCAGGTTTTGATTGGTTGAGCCATCGTTTAAAGCAATAAACTGGTTGTTGCGAAAGGTACGCACCCAGCCTTTTACCGTAGTTTCAAATTCGGTTTCTCCGCTTTGCAAAAGCGCCTTGATTTTTGTTCGTTGGCTCATCTTAAAATACAATTTTGAGCGGCGAAAATACGATAAATTAAGCACACGTTGGTTTTGGAATTGAATTTTGGGCGGGCAGAAAAACCGTAAAGCAAATTGGAATCAATTTAAACAAAAGGATTTTGTCGCGGTTAGCCATTATGAACAATCAACCCTAAACTATTCATCATGAAAAACCAACAAAATTATAGAACAACATTAGCAGCAGGAAAACCTAAACTTTATGTTTTGATGGGCATGTTAACATTGGCAAGCATGTTTTACGCTTGCAACAACAATTCCAGCAAAGCCAAACCAGATTTACAAAACGATACTTCCAGTGCGGTAACCAAACGTGTAGATACCGTTGCAGCGGATTCGGGAACCAAACAACCATAATTGTTTTTCCAATTTTTAGGTGATAAAAAGAGCTGTCCTGGTATTTGGGGCGGCTCTTTTTTTGTTTTTTGTTGCTTCGGATGTAGAAAAGCAGAAAAAAAATATTTATCCTGAAAATATCCTTTAAATTAAATACTTTTAATTAACCAACAACGGCATCAAATGGAAACCAGCCTTTACCTTCCAACAGATTATCCCGCAGAAAAAACGGAAACGTTAAGCACCGTTTCTGCAGTTCAGCCTTATGTTTACGCCTGCGTTTTTTCATCATTATGCATAGTAACAGGTTTAATTTGGGACATTTCGTGGCACATGAGTATTGGCCGCGACGGGCTTTTTGCGCCGCCGCATTTGGTGATTTATATTGGTGCCGTGGTTTCCGGCTTGTTTTCGGGCTTCCAAGTTTTAAAAACATCTTTTTTTAGCAACCTGGCAGAAAAAGCAAAAGCGGTAAAGTTTTGGGGGATTTTTTACGGATCGCTGGGCGCGCTTTTTTGTATTTGGGGCGCTATCGCGATGCTTACTTCCGCGCCTTTTGATGACTGGTGGCACAATACTTACGGTTTGGATGTTACCATTCTTTCGCCGCCGCACACGTTGCTGGCCGTAGGCATGATGATGATCCAGTT
>CAXTKQ010000157.1:0-6724 GCA_964244955.1 uncultured Sphingobacteriaceae bacterium
GCTTTGTACCCAGGCGTAAAATTGGGGATCGGCCCGGCTATCGAAACCGGTTTTTATTACGATGTTGATTTTGGCGACCAGCCTTTTTCTTCGGACGATTTTAAAAAGATCGAAGATAAAATGGCGGAACTGGCCAAAACGAAATCTGAATTTATTCGTAAACCGGTTTCCAAAGCAGATGCCATAGAATACTTCACCGAAAAAGGTGATGAATACAAGTTGGACCTGATAAAAGATCTGCCCGACGGTTCGATTACTTTTTATTCTCAGGGAAATTTTACCGATTTATGCCGCGGGCCGCATATCCCGAATACTTCTTTTATCAAGGCAATTAAGTTGATGAGCGTTGCCGGTGCTTATTGGCGTGGCGATGAAACCCGGAAACAGTTAACCCGGATTTACGGCGTTACGTATCCAAAACAAAGCGAGCTGACGGATTACCTGCACTTTTTGGAAGAAGCCAAAAAACGCGACCACCGTAAATTGGGCAAAGAACTGGAACTTTTTGCTTTCTCAGAAAAAGTGGGCATGGGTTTGCCTTTGTGGTTGCCAAAAGGAACGGCTTTACGCGAAAAATTAGTCCGATTTTTACAAAAAGCACAGGAAGAAGCCGGTTACGAGCAGGTGATTACACCACACATTGGACATAAAAATTTGTACGTAACTTCCGGCCATTACGAAAAATATGGCGCGGATTCTTTTCAACCGATAAAAACACCGCAGGAAGGCGAGGAATTCTTTTTGAAACCGATGAACTGTCCGCACCATTGCGAAATCTATAAAACCAAACCGCGTTCGTACAAAGATTTGCCAGTTCGTTTTGCGGAGTTCGGGACAGTTTACCGTTACGAACAAAGCGGAGAATTGCACGGTTTAACCCGCGTTCGTGGATTTACTCAGGATGACGCACATTTATTTTGTCGCCCGGACCAGGTAAAAGAAGAATTTAAAAAAGTGATTGACTTGGTGCTTTATGTATTTAAGGCTTTAGGTTTCACTGATTACACGGCTCAAATTTCCCTTCGTGATCCGGAAAACAAGACCAAATACATCGGTACTGATGAAAATTGGCTTTTAGCAGAATCAGCAATTATTGAAGCAGCGCACGAAAAAGGTTTGCCAACCGTCATAGAATTTGGCGAAGCTGCTTTTTACGGCCCAAAATTGGATTTTATGGTGAAAGATGCTTTGGGCCGGAAATGGCAGTTGGGAACGATCCAGGTAGATTACAATTTGCCCGAACGTTTTGAACTGGAATATACCGGAAGCGACAACCAGAAACACCGTCCGGTAATGATCCACCGTGCGCCTTTTGGCTCGTTGGAAAGGTTTGTGGCTGTGCTGATTGAGCATTGTGCCGGCAATTTCCCATTGTGGCTAACGCCGGAGCAATATTCAATTTTACCCATATCGGAAAAATATGAAGAATATGCAAAAAAACTTTCAGATACTTTAAAAAAATCCGATATTCGCGGTCTTATTGACTTGCGAGACGAAAAGATCGGCAGAAAAATCCGCGACGCAGAAGTGAAGAAGGTTCCATACATGCTTATTGTTGGGGAAAAGGAAGCGGCAGAAGGCACAGTTTCAGTAAGAAAACATGGCGAAGGGGATTTAGGCAGTATGGCAATAGAAGATTTTAAATCATTAATAGAAAAAGAAATAACCGTATAACTTGGCATTAAGCAAACCAAATTTCAGCAGGGGCCCGAGGCCGCCTTTTAAAAAGAAAGAAGCTGAACACAATATCAACCAGTTTATCAGGGTTCCTGAAGTCCGTTTAGTTGGCGACAACGTAGAACCCGGAATTTTTAGTACCCGGGTTGCTTTGGCAATGGCGGAAGAGCAGGAATTGGACCTGGTAGAGATTTCCCCGAACGCAACACCGCCTGTTTGTAAAATTATAGACTACAACAAGTTTATTTACGAACAGAAAAAGAAGCTAAAGGAAATTAAGAGCAATGCCAAGCAAACCGTTATCAAAGAAATCCGTTTTGGCCCGAATACTGATGACCATGATTTTGAATTTAAGCTGAAACATGCCCAGAAGTTTTTAGAAGCCGGCGAAAAAGTTCGGGCTTACGTCCATTTTAAAGGAAGGGCAATTGTGTACAAAGAGCAGGGCGAAATTTTATTGCTCCGTTTTGCCCAGGCCGTAGAAGACGTTGGAAAAGTGGAACAGTTGCCAAAATTAGAAGGCAAACGGATGTTCCTTACATTAGCACCTAAAGCAGCAAAAAAATAAAAGTTTAAAAAAACAACTATGCCAAAAATGAAAACCAATTCCAGTGCCAAAAAGCGCTTTAAGCTTACTGGAACAGGTAAAATTGCAAGGAAAAACGCTTTTAAAAGCCACATCCTGACTAAAAAGTCTACCAAACAAAAACGTAACCTTACCCACACCAGCTTGGTATCTGCCGCTGATATGGGCAATGTAAAACGTATGCTTTGCATCGGTAAATAACAAAAATGTTTAACCAGGTATTCGGGTCCCGCAAGTTTTCTTGATTGAAACACCCACTACCAAAAATTTAAGAAAATGCCACGTTCAGTAAACGCAGTAGCGTCACGCAGACGCAGAAAAAAAATAATGAACCTCGCCAAAGGTTATTGGGGTTCGCGCAGCAAGGTTTATACCGTTGCCAAAAATACAGTTGAAAAAGGTTTACAATACGCTTACCGCGACCGTAAAACCAAAAAAAGAGAATTCAGAGGATTGTGGATTCAGCGGATCAACGCTGGTGCACGTCAGCATGGCATATCTTACTCTCAGTTAATGGGAAAATTAAACAGTGCACAAATCACGTTAAACCGTAAAGTATTGGCTGATTTGGCCATGAACCATCCGGAAGCTTTTAAAGCCGTGGTTGACGCCGTAAAATAAATTCATTCGTCTGCTTTAGACTAAGGAAAGGGAACTCAGATGAGTTCCCTTTTTTGTTGAATTATCGTTTTGTTATGACAGAATTCCCTACAACTTTAGTATAGTATTACTTACACTAAATTTTAACGACATGAGTTTAAGATTAGGCGATAAAGCGCCAAACTTCCAGGCCAAAACCTCTCAAGGAGAAATTGATTTTTACACCTATTTAGGCGATAGCTGGGGCGTTTTGTTTTCGCATCCGGGAGATTATACGCCGGTTTGTACCACCGAATTAGGCAAAACAGCTTCTTTAAAAGAGGAGTTTGATAAACGTAATGTAAAAGTAATTGCTTTAAGCGTGGATTCGGTTGAGCAACATACAGGCTGGATCAACGACATTAATGAAACACAGGACGTAGAAGTAACCTTCCCGATCATTGCGGATGAAAGCAAAGAAATAGCCGAAGCTTACGATATGATCCATCCAAATGCTTCGGTTAATGCGACGATCCGTTCGTTATTTATCATTGACCCAAATAAAATTGTAAAACTCATCATCAGTTATCCGGCTTCAACAGGAAGAAATTTTCAGGAGATTTTACGCGTGATTGATTCTTTGCAACTAACCGCTTATCATAGTGTTGCCACGCCTGCCGATTGGAAAGAAGGAGAGGACGTGGTAGTTTTGCCAGCCATCAAAACAGAAGATATTCCGGCCAAGTTTCCAAAAGGGTTTACCGAAGTGAAACCTTATTTGCGGATGACGCCTCAGCCTAATAAATAAAAAAGCTATTTTTTAAAGGATGCTGTTTTTATCAATATAAAAACAGCATCCTTTTTGGTTTATATAAAATAGATTGTAAATTTACCTAAAATATTAGTTATGAAGCATCTATTTTACTTCTGTTTGGTTTGCTTAGTTTCTCAAACTGCTTTTTCTCAATCTAAAATTGATTCTGCTTTGTACAATAAGCTTAAAGCAATGTATAAAGATGACCAAAAATGGCGAGTTGAATACTTTAAACGTAACAAGCATGAGCAATCAGACTATGACGAAGCAACTATTCAAAAAAATTGGGCTAAAACAGATAGTTTAAATTTAATTGAAGCTAAACAGATATTTCACCAATATGGTTATCCGGGTTTTTCTTTAGTTGGTGAAAATGGGAGCAGCAGATTTTGGGCGATAGTGCAGCATTGTGATGACGACATCAAATTTCAGAAAGAAGTTTTAGTGCAAATGGAGAAAGAGGTTAAGCAGCACAACGCTTCCGGGGAAAACTATGCTTACCTGAAAGACCGGGTATTAATTAATGAGGGAAATAAACAATTGTATGGAACCCAAACCCGATACAATAAAGACACGCACAAACATTTGCCTTTTCCTATCCAAGATTCTGTTAATGTTGATGCAAGAAGAAAAGCCGTTGGTTTATCGTCTTTGAAAGACTATTTGAAACAACAGGATACTGTTTATTAAAAAGTTAATACTGTTTTTACCACCTAAAAATCCATAATCTTTTTTTGTTTTAATTATTTGCATTTTTCAGTTTAGTTTTTTTAAATTAAACCACTAATTTAATTCTAAGAAAATGTTATGAAAACTGGAAAAGTAAAGTGGTTTAACACTCAAAAAGGTTATGGTTTTATCGTTACCGATGATGGTAAAGATCTTTTCGTGCACTTCAAAGATGTACAAGGCGGCGTAAATGCCATCAAAGACAACGATGATGTACAATATGATGTGGAAGAAGGCAGAAAAGGGCTGCAGGCCGTAAACGTAAAAAAAGTTTGATATAAGGAACATATACCTAACTCTTTGTAAAAGTCTTTCAATGGTTGAAAGGCTTTTTTTATGCCCTTAATTTTGGTCGGTGCCAAAATCAATCAACTTAAACAAAGCAACAGCGAGGCGGTTAAAAATACATGAAAGTTGCTTACCAGGATTTACAACAGGAGTTTGAAAGAATATTGTTGAAACACAATTTTTCTGTCGTAAAAGCAGCATTGTGTTCAAAAATATTTGCCCAAAATAGTTTGGATGGCGTTTACTCGCACGGCTTAAACCGTTTCCCTGTTTTTATTGATTTGGTGAAAAATGGTTTGGTGAAACCGGAAGCCGAGCCGGAAGTTTTAAGCGAAAACGGCGCGTTGCAAATTTGGGACGGACATCTCGCCCCAGGAATGTACAACGCTTCTTTAGCCATGAAAGCGGCAACGGAATTGGCAAAAACAAACGGAATCGGTTGCGTCAGCATCAAAAATACCAACCATTGGATGCGCGGCGGCACTTACGGCTGGCAGGCTGCTGATGCCGGTTGTATCGGCATTTGTTTTACCAATACCATTGCAAACGTGCCGCCCTGGGGCGGAACAGAACCGCGTTTGGGCAACAATCCGTTGGTAATTGCGGTGCCAAAAACAGGCGGACATTTGGTTTTGGACATGGCCGTTTCCCAATATTCTTACGGGAAACTGCAGGAACACGAGTTGAACCAGCAGCCTTTGCCTTATCCCGGCGGTTATGATGAAGCAGGAAATTTAACAACCGATGCGGCAGCCATCCGAAAAACAGAACGCGCTTTGCCGATTGGTTTATGGAAAGGATCGGGGCTTTCGTTGATGCTGGACGTGGTTTTAACAGCTTTAAGCGGAGGAAAATCAACGGCAGCAATTACGGCAGCAGGAAAAGAAGCTGGCGTTTCGCAAACTTTTATCGCGATTTATCAGCTTGATTTGAATCAAAACTTAATCGAACAAATTATCGCTTTTACCAAAACCAGCAAACTGGTTGAACCAAAGGGCCAAATTTTTTATCCGGGAGAAAAAACTTTGATCACTAGAAACAAAAATTTGGCAGAAGGCATTCCAGTAAACGAGGAAATCTGGAAACAGGTTCAACAACTTTAATCCACAAGTACATTTAAACTATTTTCTGCGTTTCTCATCCAATTCAAAATTGTGATGCCAAAAGCATGAAACCTTTTCAATTAAAATTCCTGTTGGTTCTTCCGCTGTTTTTTTGCGCTTCTTTTGTTCGGGACAATGCTTCTTTTACCGGCAAAAATTTCAGTTTTAAAGCCGAGGTTTTGCAGCGGATAAACCAAATCAGGGCGCGCGGCTGCAATTGCGGTACAACTTATATGCCGCCGGTTGCGCCTTTGGTTTGGAACGATCAACTGGCTTTTGCCGCTGCTGCACATGCGCAGGATATGGTCAACAACAATTATTTTAGCCACGAAAGCCGGAATGGCGACCACATCCAGCAACGGTTTGAAAAAGCCGGTTACACGCCTGCCGGTTTTCAGCGTTATATGATTGGCGAAAATATTGCCGCCGGGCAGCAATCCATCGAACAGGTAAACCGGGAACTGTTTAAAAGCGAAAAGCATTGCAAAAACCTGATGAACCCGGCTTTTAAAGAAGTTGGCGCTTACGTGTACAACTATTATTGGGTGGAAGATTTTGGCGGACGTTATCCTTTTTCCAGCAACAATTTTACTTCGCGTTAGCCGAAGTTTTGATACTGTTTTTATGCCGATAAAAACAGTATCAAAGCTTACCACATCAAATCTAGCAACGCTTCGTAATCTTTGTTGGCCATTTTGTAATTGCTTACTGAAATTTTATTTTTTTGGAAGCTTTGCAGGATGTTTTGCTTTTGTGAGAAATCAATTCCTGCTTCGGAAAGCTTGACGGGAACATCAATGCAGCGGTAAAAATCCTGCATCTTCTGCACAAACGTATTCACCGTAAAATCCGAATCCACGTTTTCCAAACCAAAAACATGCTTCGCCAAAAACTTGATCCGGTTTAAATATCGGTACTGGTGATACTTCAGCCAGGCACATAAAACAA
>CAXTKQ010000158.1:0-6660 GCA_964244955.1 uncultured Sphingobacteriaceae bacterium
GGCGGACCGGGCAGACAGGCAGCGTTAACCAATCGTTATCAAAAACTGGCCAAAGTGCCGCTGTTAATTGCAATGGATGGCGAATGGGGTTTTGGCATGCGGCTGGATTCCGTAATTTCTTATCCTTACCAAATGACTTTAGGCGCCATCCGAGACAATACGTTGATCTATAAAATGGGGCAGTTTGTGGCGCGGGATTTTAAACGTTTGGGCATGACGATGAACTTTGCGCCGGATATGGACGTGAACAACAACCCCAATAATCCCGTCATCGGTTTTCGTTCTTTTGGAGATAACAAAATTAATGTGGCTAAAAAAGGCATCGCTTATTTAACCGGCATGCAAAGCGAAGGGATTTTAACCACGGCCAAACATTTTCCCGGCCATGGCGACACGGATGTTGATTCGCATTTTGATTTGCCGCTGCTACCTTTCAGCAAAGAACGGCTGGACACGCTGGAAATGTACCCGTTTAAAGAAGCCATTAAAGCAGGGATTTCTGGCATTATGGTTGCCCATATGAACATTCCGGCTTTGGATACCACGGCGCATTTGCCTTCCACGCTTTCGCGCCCGATTATTACCGGGATTTTGAAAGACGAATTGGGCTTTAAAGGATTGATCGTTTCTGATGCGATGGAAATGAAAGGCGTGGTTAAATATTTTCCAAATTCGGAAGCGGACGTGCTGGCTTTAAACGCCGGAAACGATATTTTAGAACTCACCCAAAATTCGGTACGCGCGGTTGCAGCGATCAAAAAAGCAATCCGCAAAGGTGATGTCAACAAAAAAGAATTTATTGCCAAGGTAAAAAAAGTATTGGCCGCCAAATATGATGTTGGCTTAAACCATTTGCAGGAAGTTTCAGAAAACAACTTGTATGCAGATTTGAATTCCGAAGAAAGCAAAAACCTGAACCAGCAACTAACCGATGCGGCAATTACGTTGCTAAAAGGGGATGCCGAAATCAGCTTTTTGAACCCCATTAAAAAAACCGCTTTGCTGGCCATCGGCACCAATCAAGTTACGCCTTTTCAACTGAATCTGCAAAGCTGGTATGCCAACAACAACATTTTTTATGCCTCAAAAACAGCATCGGCAGAAGAATTAAGCCAATTGCTCACTCAGCTTAAAACCTACGACCAGATAATTGTTGGTGTTTTTGATACGCGCCTTCGCCCTGGCAATAAATTGGATTACAACAACAACGTGAAGGATTTTATCGGACAAGTTGCTGCTTTAAACAACAGCGTGGTAACGGTTTTTGCCAACCCGTACACACTTGCAAATATGATCGGGATAGAAAAAAGCAAAGCATTGATTTTGGGCTATCAAAACAGTTTGGAGATGCAGCAATCGGCCGTAAAAGTAATCAGCAAACAGTTAAAACCGACGGGCACGCTTCCCATTAGCATCAACCCGGATTTTACTTACGGAATGGGAATTGTTTCAAGATAAAACAGAAAACGCCCTAAAGCCATGCTTCTTTTATCGGTATAAATTCTCTTTTTGGGCACAAAACCCCGGTTGCAAATCAGCTTTTACTGTTTATATTTGCGCTTGAAATACACTTGATTTTACACAGAATGAGAGAAATACAGTTCAGAGAAGCCCTTCGCGAAGCCATGAACGAAGAAATGCGCAAAGACGACACTATTTATTTAATGGGCGAAGAAGTTGCTGAATACAATGGCGCCTACAAAGTAAGCCAGGGCATGCTGGACGAATTTGGCGCCAAAAGGGTAATTGACACACCGATCTCTGAAATGGGTTTTTCCGGTATTGCCATCGGTTCGGCCATGAACGGTTTAAAGCCGATTGTGGAGTTCATGACGTTTAACTTTTCGCTGGTTGCCATTGACCAGATTATTAACGGCGCTGCAAAATTAATGTCTATGAGCGGCGGCCAATTTTCTGCGCCCATCGTTTTTCGCGGCCCAACCGGAAATGCCGGCATGTTAAGCTCGCAGCACAGCCAGTGTTTTGAAAACTGGTATGCCAACTGCCCGGGCTTAAAAGTAGTTGTCCCTTCCAATCCTGCCGATGCAAAAGGTTTGTTAAAATCGGCAATTATTGACCCGGACCCGGTTATTTTTATGGAATCTGAATTGATGTATGGCGATAAAGGGCCGGTTCCCGAAGAAACGTATTATACCGAAATCGGTAAAGCCAAAGTTGTAAAAGAAGGCACGGACGTTACCATTGTAAGTTTTGGCAAGATCATCAAAGTGGTTTATGCTGCGGCTGCCGAACTGGAAAAAGAAGGCATCAGCGTAGAAATTATTGATTTACGTACCGTTCGCCCGATTGATTATCCTTGTGTTATCGAATCGGTCAAAAAAACCAACCGATTGGTGATTGTTGAAGAAAGCTGGCCTTTGGGTTCTATCGCTACCGAAGTTACATTTAAAGTTCAAAAAGATGCTTTCGATTATCTGGACGCACCAATTTTACGCATCATGGGCGGGGACGTGCCTTTGCCATATGCGCCAACTTTGATCCAGGAATATTTGCCAAACCCCGAAAAAGTAATCAAAGCGGTAAAAGAAGTTATGTACGTTAAAAAATAAATTTCAACCTAAAAAAAACACAACAAGATACAGAAGCCTGCCCGTTGACAAAACGTGCAGGCTTTTTTTATGCCGGTAAAAGAAGTATCTTATTTTGCAGGTTCTTCTTTAACTGGTTTTGCTTCCTTAACTGCTTTAGCTTTTTGTTTCAATGCCTGGCGGCGGCGCACAATTTTCCTGGCAACAGAATTTTGCCTGCGCCCGTTTTTTTTCACCATTACTTTAAACTGATAAAAACTGATGTCAATGCTTTTCGTGTCCGGGTTGTTCGATAAATACCCGATGAGTAGAATAATCAGCCCGATAATAATCCCCAAAAAAATAAATGAATTTTCCATTTTCATGCCCTCTCTCTATTACAATATTACGTATTAATTGCTAAAAAAGTTAGCAAAATAAATAATTTATTTTTGAGGGCAAGGAACAGTTTCTACCGGCAATGAAATTTATAGGGTAAAAGAAGCATCGTGGTTTTACTGGTTAATTATTTTTCTTAATCAGATAATTGCCTTGTATGTTTTGGATTTTAGGTTCTCCATTTCCATTTTTAGAATAAGATAAATTGCTGATTTGAAACTTAACGGTAAAACCGCCAATCGTTTTAACAATTGATAAATCGGATGGTGGAACGTTGTAATGTTCAGCTTGAGACAAAGTGCCCGATTCTAAATATTGAGAAAGATTAAACTTCGGTTCCAACAAGTGTTTTAAAGTTGGCGCAACATCAAATTCCAATTCCAATCCATTAATTTTAAGCAGGTGCTGATGGGTTTGAAAGTTTTGTATAGCGATAATTTGATCCGAACTAATAGTGAATTTCAAGCTATCTTGGGAAGAACTGGCGTTGATCATGTAATCGTATCCTTTTAAAACAGTTAATTGTTCGTTTTCAGGAGAAATATAATAGGTTTTGAAAGCATCCTTTTCAACAGCAACAGTATTATCGGATTCATTATCGTAACCCGAAAATTTTTCTAAGCCCAGTTTGCTTTTTGCCCAATCCAGCTTTTTTTGTTTTAGTTCGTAGCTGTTTATTTTGAGGTGCGTGTACGAATCGTTTTGTTTGCCCAAAGAATCTTCAACCAATCGGAGGTTTTTATGAATAAGCGGTTGAATGGAAGAAAAATCGTGGTTGTTGATCAAATAGGTTAAAGCCGCCGCTGCCCGGTTTCCGTCTTTAGCCGAAACATGGGCTGGCAAGCGTAAAATTTTGCCGTTAAAAACAGCATGGTATTTCTGAAAAACCCTGAACAGAATCAACCGTTGTGATTGCTCTGCCACTGCAAATGCACTCTGCGGACCGTAAATGGCTAACAAAGTAACCACGCACAAAGAAATCGGGATCAGTTTGATGTTTTGTTTTTTGGAGAGGAGAAAGTAAACGGTGATAAAAAGCAGCCACAGCGCCAATACGATCAGAAAATAACGTTTTTCGGTAACGCCGTAATTTGAAACCCGCGTGCCAACGGCAACAAAAAGCAGCAGCAACAACGGAATCAGCAAAAAGTAAAAGTAGCGGGAATAGGTTTTGAGCCATTTGTTTTCGTCCAGGTTTCTGATTGGGTAAACCAGCAAAAGCGAAAGAACGCCAAATACGGCATAACTTAAAATCAGGTTAGAAACCAAACCTTTTGGCAAACGCCATTGCAGCAGGATTTTGATTTCATAAGCCAACAAAATCAACACGTAAATGGAAGCCAGCGGGATCAGCACGTATTGTGTAAACAGTTTTAAGTTTTTTGGATAGCTGTTGTCCTGTTCCAAAGCCGTAAAATTTTCGGGTACGCCAGCCAGGAAAAACACCGTGTTAAACATTCCGGCAATCCATATCCACAGGATCAAAAAGGTGTCCCATTCAAACTTAAACCCAAACAAAAAGTTCATGGCGCCAACTGCCGCCGAAATCCCCAGAAAAAGAACGGCACTGTACAAAGCGGAAGTTAAAATCCGCAGAAACAAGGATTTATTAAACTGCCAGAAAGCATGGACACGGTTTTTGCCGGTAAAAGCAGCAAAGGCAGCCAGCAAATGAAAGGCAAGCGCCAGCAGGAAAAAGCGGGCATAATCGGATTGCCTTTCTTCGGGACGGATCAAACCGCTAAAAAAATACTTGTTAAACGAAGTATCAGCTTTTTTGGGGCGTTGAGTTTTTTGTCTTCGGCGAACAAAGTGGCGGCAAAACTAAGCAGCAAAGCTATTTCTGCTGCCATAATCAAACGGATGAACACATTTTCAAATTCCCGGTTGTTGGATTCTAATTCGACAACAAAAACTGCGGCAATCGTTCCGGTTAAAGCGGAAAGGATTTCAAACGGAAAACGTTTTGCAACATGGAAAGCTGCGCTGGTCAGTTTTTGCAGGGAAGGAAATTGCATAAAAAGAAGGTTTAGGTTTTCCTAAAATAAGAAAAAACCAATACTTCTTTTATGCACTAAAAATTGGTGAAGAAAATTTTAAAAGATCTGTTAAAAATGTTTAATGAAAATTAGGACTTCTGTTTATAGTTCAAATATTTATGTGCTGATTCAATTATTAAAACCAGCAAAATTCCTAAAGTATAAGCTAAAAGGTCAGTCCAAGCGAAGGAAGTACCGATAACGATACGGGCAATTGTTGATTTTCCAAGGCCGAGCAAATCAACCAGATGAAAATATTGCAGCGTTTCTATCAGGTACGAAAACAGGAGAACTACCAAGGCAGTAATTTTTACCGGCGCATTTAGAAAACTTTTAACGAAGCAATAAATCAAAATCACAACTAAAAAATCACCGCCATAAGGTCGGATAATGGCATCGTGCAAATAAATTGCAATAAAAACTTCGGTTAAAAACAGCAGAAGTGCAAAAAGGAAATATTTCTTGTGGAATTGAAAAAGAGGTTTGTGCATGTAATAAAATTGCCCTTAACTCACCAGCAACTTATAACCTTTTCCGTGCACATTGATAATCTCCACGCTAGGGTCGTCTTTTAAATACTTGCGGACTTTGCTTAAAAAAACATCCATGCTGCGGCCGTTAAAGTAATTGTCATCATGCCAAATGTTGAGCAAAGCTTCTTCACGCGTTAAAACCGAATTTTGTTTGAGGCAAAGCAAGCGCAGCAGTTCAGCTTCTTTGGTAGATAGTTTTTGCTGGTGATCGCCGGTAGAAATTTGCTGCGCAGAAAAATCAAAGTCATACTTTCCGATTTTAAAACGGGTTGGCTTTTCTTCTTCCTTTTTGTCCTGGTTGGCAACCCTTTTTAGCAAAGCGTTGATCCGCAGCAGCAGTTCTTCAATACGGAAAGGTTTGGTGATGTAATCATCCCCGCCTAAGTTAAAAGCCGCCGCTTTATCTTCCATCATGCCTTTTGCGGTGGCAAAAATAATGGGTACGTCCGGGTTCATTTTCCGGATTTCTTTGCCCAAAGTAAAACCGTCTTTTTTCGGCATCATCACATCCAAAATCACCAAATCGAAATTGTCTTTGGTAAAGGCACGTAGGCCTTCATCGCCATCTTTGCTCAGCACCACATCAAACTTGCCTTTCAACTGCAAATAATCCTGCAGCAACATGCCCAGGTTCGGGTCGTCTTCGGCCAATAACAATTTTTTGTTCATATTTTTTTAGACAAGATCAACTACTAATTTTTACCCGGTAAAAGAAGCATGGCCGCCTTTTCAACTTTTGTTGATGAGCGGAAATTTAAGTTCGAAAACAGAGCCTTTATCTTTTTCAGAACGAACGCTGATGCTGCCGTTTAAACGCTTTACAATCGTGCTGACGTAACTCAAACCCAAACCAAAACCTTTTACATCGTGCAAATTTCCGGTTGGGATGCGGTAAAACTGTTCAAAAATTTTGGCCTGCTGGTCGCGGCTCATGCCAATGCCTTTATCGGCAACGGTAATGATCAAATGGTTGTCGGTGTTTTTTGTGCCGATTAATATTTCCGGTTTTTCGCGGCTGTATTTGATGGCGTTGTCAATCAGGTTGTACAACACGTTGGTAAAGTGCAGTTCGTCGGCTTTTATCAGGGCAAAAGAAGCATTCAAATCTAACTTAACTTCGGCATGATGCTTTTGGATTTTAAGCGACATGCTGTCCACCAC
>CAXTKQ010000159.1:0-6623 GCA_964244955.1 uncultured Sphingobacteriaceae bacterium
TAAGGCAGAAAAACACACTCATTAAAAAACATTTTTCCTTTCCTGATATATCACAGTTGATCCTAACCGTCAGTTGGTTATTCCCTTTTGTATCAAAATCGAAATTTCAAAACCAGATGCTGTTTTTAACGGGTAATTTTAGTTAATAGTTACAATACCGAAGAACAATAAAATGATACTATATTTCCCGGTACTGTTTTTACCGGCATAAAAACAGTATGTTATAAATGTGTTGGTTCGCTGCTCATTACAAAAGTTAGTTTACCGCCGCTGATGATTTCTTGATGCGTGATGTAATTGCGGTCAAGCTTTTTTCCGTTCAGCAATGCTTCTTTTACATACACATTTTTATCGCCCTGATTTTTTGTTTCGACAGCAAAAGTTTTATCGTTTGCCAATTGGATTGTAGCACTATCAACAGCCGGGCTTCCCAACGAATACTGGTCAGAACCGGGCGCAACCGGATAAAAACCAATCGAACTGAAAATGTACCAGGCGCTCATCTGTCCCGTATCGTCATTTCCACCCAAACCATCGGGCGTAGGTTTATACATCTTTGGCAAAATCATACGGATGCGTTCCTGCGTTTTCCAGGGCTGGTCAGTCCAGTTGTACAAATAGGCCACATGGTGCGAAGGCTCGTTGCCATGCACATAATTCCCGATGATGCCATCGCGCGTGATATCTTCTGTTTCGGCAAAATATTTATCGGGCAGGTTCATCGTGAACAAAGAATCCAAACGCGAAATAAAACGCTTATTGCCGCCCATTAATTGAATCAATGCTTTTGGATCTTGCGGAACGAAGAAGGTATAGTTCCAGGAGTTCCCTTCGATAAAACCCTGGTTGTTGGTAGATAAAGCATCAAAGTTTTTGCGGAAAGTGCCATCCTCCAGTTTCGGCCGCATAAAACCAACAGAAGCATCATACACGTTTTTATAATTTTCAGACCGTTTGATAAATTCGTTGTAAATATCCGTTTGGTTTAGCTTTTTGGCCATTTGGGCAATTGCCCAATCATCATAAGCATACTCTAAAGTAGAAGAAACCGAAACGCCGCTTTTATCGTCCGGGATAAAACCCCTGTCCATGTATTCGCCGATGCCTTCATAATTCCGTTTCCGCGCCGTGGCAACACAAGCTTCCAACGCTTTTTGTGTGCTAAAAGAAGCATTGCCTTTAACAACGGCATCGGCAATAACGGCAACAGCATGGTAGCCCGACATGCACCAGTTTTCGTTGCCGGAGTTTGACCAAACGGGCAGCATGTGTTCCGGGCTTTGCTCGTAATGTGCCAGCATAGATTTGATCATATCGTCATTTCTTTTCGGCTCGATGATGTTGAAAAGCGGGTGCAAGGCACGGTAAGTGTCCCACAAAGAAAACGTGGTGTAATTGGTAAAGCCGTCGGCCTGGTGCACGTTTTGGTCTAAACCTTTGTACTTGCCATCCGCGTCCATATATATCGTCGGGTTGATCATGGCATGATACATCGCCGTATAAAAGTTCTGTTTCTCGGCGGTACTTTTACTTTGGATAGTGATTTTAATTAGTTCTTTTTCCCACAAAGCCTGTCCGTTTTGTACCGCTTTTTCAAAATCCCAACCTGGCAATTCAGTTTGCATATTGTTCAACGCGCCTTCCATACTTACCGGCGACAAAGCAAATTTAATTTTGACCTTCTCGCCGGCTTCCGTTTTAAAATCAAAATAAGCCCGAAGTTTTTGTGCGGCAATTTCCGGGAAGTTTTTGCTTTGGTTAAATTTCCCCCAAAAACCCCGGTAAACCTCCCGTTTAGAATAATTGCGGTTGCCGTAAGCGATGAAGGGCTTGGAGAACTTCATGGCAAAATACAACACCCTGTTTTTGGCCCAGCCGTTGGTTTGGCGGTAACCGGTAACCAAAGTATCATTTACCACATGCAGGTAAGTCCACACGTTTTTGTCTTCGTAATTGTAAATCCCGGCCATCAAATCCAAAATGATATGCGCCTGGTCAGATTTGGGGAAAGTATATTGATGGAAACCTACGCGCGTACTGGTGGTCATTTCGGCCGTAATGTTGTAATCGTCCAGCTTTACTTTGTAATAATCTGCTGCCGATACTTCGTTTGCATGGGAAAAAGCAGAACGGTAACCGCTGCGTGGTTTGTCTGCAGTTCCCGGATTTAGTTTAAGCTGGCCAACCGTTGGCATCACCAAAAAATCGCCCAAATCAGAATGGCCGGTCCCGCTGAAATGCGTGTGGCTAAAACCAGTTATTGTTTTGTCGTCATATTGATAACCAGCACAATATTTATAAACATCGGGGTTATATTTACCGTTCTGTTCGTAGCTGACGGTGTCTGTTTCCGGGCTTAATTGCACCATGCCGAAAGGGACCGTGGCACCGGGATATGTATGGCCCATGCGTTGTGTGCCGATGATCGGCTTTACATATTGAACTAAATTGGGCACTGATTTTTGCTGGCTAAAAGAAGCATTTGAAAAAGTGCCGAGCAGTACAATTACGACTGTTTTTAGCAAAGGCTTGATACTGTTTTTGTAGGGGTAATTTTTGGTACGGAACGAAACGTTTAGCATTACAGAAAAAAAATTTACGCTAAAACTAAGTATATATTTTGCTTATCAAAGGCTTTTCTGCGGATATTAATTTTACCGGCAAACAGAAAACTTTCATCAACCATTTGGGTTTGCTGATTAAGTAACAGAACAGGCCTTAAAAAAGCTAAAAAACTAACCCTAAAAACAGTATGATCACTTTAAACGATGCCCGAAAAATTATAGCTGCCGCCGAAGCAAAGGCACAGGAAATTGGCCAGCCGATGAACATTGCCGTAGCCGATGCCGGCGGAAACCTGGTTGCACACGTGCGCATGGATGGCGCGTGGATCGGTAGTATTGATATTTCCATCAAGAAAGCATTTACTTCGCGTGCATTTGATATCAGCACCAAAGATTTGGCCGCAAACTCACAATCCGGCCAGCAGTTTTTTGGGATCCACGCTTCCAACGATGGCAAAGTGATGATTTTTGCAGGCGGCATCCCACTAAAAAAAGATGGCCAGGTAGTTGGCGCGATTGGCGTAAGCGGCGGCTCCGGAGAGCAGGACCACAGCGTTGCGGAAGCTGGTGTAGCTGCATTTTAAAACGTAAGCGTTGCCATAAATAAAAAGACTGTTCGGGCATGTTCGCGAACAGTCTTTTTGCTTTGAGTTATCCTGCCGAATAAATAAACTTATATCAGAAAAAATGAAATGCTTTTTTTAGCCATAAAAATCAGTGCCGTGCTTTGTACCGATTCAAAAAGCATGTGAACCTTTTATTTTTATATGGTAAAAGAAGCATCGAAAACAAACCGGACAAAACTTAAACAAGCCCTTATTCTACCAGTTCAAATTTTATTTTTTGATCCCCTGCCTGCAAATAAAAATCACCGGCTTCTAAATGCCTTTTACCGTCTGCATCAGGGAAGCTTAAGTCGCGCATTGGGTCAAGTTCAAACCTGAAAATATATTTGCCACCGGCGTTGATTTCTTTTTTCTCAAAATACTTCAGCTCCTTCATTGGCCGTGAAACAGAGCTTGCATGGGATGAAATATACCACAAAGCCGTCTCTTTTCCTGCAACGGCCCCCGAATTGGTTACCTCTACCGTTGCAACCAGTTTTTGGTTTTTATGGATTTGGGCTGAAGATAGGCTGATAGCACCATAACTAAAGCTGGTATAACTTAAACCATGGCCAAACCAATATAAAGGCTCGGTAGGGATATCCTGGTATTTGCCTGAATTTGGGCGTGCACTTTGCCGCATATCATAATAAGTAGGGATTTGGCCGGAAGTTAAGGGGAAGGTAATATCCAGTTTGCCGGAAGGGTTAACCCGGCCCGACAGGATCGAGGCCAGTGCCGTACCACCGGCCACGCCTGGTTGCCACATTTCTATAACCGCATCTGCCATAGGTTCTAAACGCACCAGTTCCAACGGCCTGCCGCTTGCCAGCACCAGTACAATTGGTTTACCTGTTTTCTTTAATTCCTGCACCAGTTTTTCTTGTACCGCTGGCAGGGCAATGGTTGAACGGGAAGAATTTTCTCCGCTCCAGGTTTTCTTTTCGCCTAAGCACACTACAATTACATCTGATTTTCGGGCTGAATTTACTGCTTCTGCAATACCGCTTTCATTTGTGCCTTCAAAATCACAACCTTTGGCGTAATTGATTTGTGCCTTTTGCCCGAATTCTTTCGTTACACCATCAAAAACAGTTTCTGCGTCTTTTGCCAAACCTTGTGCAGACCAATTGCCCAGCAAATCTACCTGGTCTTTTGCCAACGGGCCTATTAAAGCAATTTGTTTTATGTTAATGTTTAATGGCAGCACATGCTGGTTGTTTTTTAGCAAAACCATTGATTCTTCCGCCAGTTTTTGGGCAACTGCTTTACTTTCGGGCTGTAGATAACGCTGCCCTACAATTGCAGTATAAGGGTGGTCAAACAACCCTAACCTAAATTTGACCCGCAAAACCCTTCGCACGGCATCATCAATTTTAGCCATCGGAACCTTATTTTCTGTTATCAACTGTTGCAGGTTTTGTTGATAAATCCCATCAACCATGTCCATTTCAACACCTGCCATAAACGCTTTCAGCCCTGCTTCTTTACGGTCTTTGGCTACGCCTTGTGCTATCAGTTGGTCAACAGAGCCCCAGTCAGACACAACAAAACCGTCATGCCCCCAACGTTGTTTCAAAACCTGGGTAAGCGTGTAAGGGTTGGCAGACGCAGGAATGCCGCTGATATCGTTAAAACCGCTCATCAAAGTTGCGGCACCTGCTTTTACGCCAGCTTCATACGGAACCATATAAGTTTCCCATAAAGATTGTGCAGAAATATCGGCATAATGATAATCGCGCCCGCCTTCCGACAAGCCGTAACCAATATAATGTTTCAAACAGGCGGCAATCGAATAAGTATCCGACAGTTTTTTGCCCTGATAGCCTTTCACAGAAGCTACGCCGAACACTGCATTTGTATAAGGGTCTTCGCCATAACCTTCTGAAACCCTGCCCCATCTTGGGTCGCGTGCCACATCAATCATGGGCGAAAAAGTCCAATCAATCCCCGAAAGCTTGGTCTCTTTGGCCGCTACGGAACAAGCTTCTTCAACCAGTGCCGGGTTCCAGGAACAGCCCTGCGCTAATGAAATTGGATAGATGGTACGATAGCCATGGATCACATCATAACCAAACAAAACCGGAATGCCTAAACGCGTTTCTTCCACCGCCCGTTTTTGGAGGGTATTACGAAAAACAGGGTCTGTACTAAAATAGATGAGCGAACCAATGCCAGCCGGGAAAGCCGGTTTCTGATACCCATTGTTGTTTGGGTTGTTGTTGTCGCCCACGGTTTGCTGGTTTAACTGTAATATCTTTTCATCCAGCGTCATCCTTTTCAACAGGTCTTCTATCCGGCGTTCTATCGGTGCATTTTTATCTTTGTAAAGTGGGGCAGCAGGTGGTTTGGTAACATATATAGATTGTACGAACAATAGTGGGGCGAGTAAAGTAAAAAATTTCATAGGCTAAATATAAGTGCTGATTTGACTTCCACAATAAACAATACTTTATTTGTTGGGACCTGTGCTTATACGTTAGTTTCCTGGATTGATCAAACTTTATGTTTCAGAAAAAACAGACGGTTCTTGATTTCAAGGTCTAAGCCAATCTTTTTAACGACTATTAAATTTCTATTTTCTCAAAATACCAATCCTTCTCTTAACAAGTTCACAGCATAAACAAGATTTTGTTGTATCTTTGATAAAAGTTTGAACTTTGTTAAATTTTGGACGTAAAAGAAACAGCGTTTAAGGATTTAAACAACAGGATTATGAAAGATGAACTAATAGACCGGATGAACAAAGAAACAGACCATCAAAGGTTTATCATGGCGGTTTCTGCTTTTGCTTTTGCCGGCCTTGTTTTTTTGGCTGCGTTACTCATTTTAAATTCCAAGCATCCGCACCTGATCAATTTAACACAGGTAACCTTAATCAAAAGCTTTTTCCGGAATTTTGGCTAAGCCGAGAGCAGCTTTGCTAAATAAAAAACGGCAATGCTTCTTTTACCGGCAATAATTTTGCCCGGTAAAAGAAGCATTTCATAACACAATTTACTTTCGTATTTTATTTACAACATACAATAACGCCAGTGCCGCGCCGGCTACGCCAAGTGTTTTGTTCACCCTTTTTTGCGTAACTGTTTTTTGGGTAAAGCCGCCCGAAATTTGGTTATAAGTACCGGTTGGGCGCAAAATATTGCCCGAAGTTATGGGCGCATCATCGCCCACTTTTAAGTATGTTTCTAACCCTTTTGCTATTCCCCACTCGGCCAAACCAGGCAGAAAAACATTGCTCAGCTTAACCAAATAAGCCATCGCGCCAATCAAAACCGAATCTTGAGGATGTACGGCCAATTTTACAATAGCACTAGCCACACGCGTGGCCGGATAAACCGGCGGAACAGGTTTTAAAACTTTACCAATGTAATTGCCGGCATGTTTTGTTCCCGGCGTATCCAAAAAAGCAGGAAAAACATCGCAAATATGGATATCCGGGAAACGGTACAGC
>CAXTKQ010000160.1:0-3403 GCA_964244955.1 uncultured Sphingobacteriaceae bacterium
GTTTGCTACAGAATATAGTTTACAGTGCCGCTATTCCAAAAACCAAATTCCCGACCGGTATTATCCAGCTTACCCTGTTTTTATCGGATGGAAAACCGCTTTGCGAACGTTTGTTTTTTATCCAGCACAACGATCAGTTGGATATTGCCTTAAATTCGGCAAAAACCAATTATGCCACGCGCGAAAAAGTACGGGTTAACGTAGCCACAAAAAACAAAACGCTGCCTGCAGAAGCCAGTTTATCCGTGGCCGTAATTGATGAAAGTAAAGTCCCGTTTGACGAAAATGCCGAAACGACCATTTTAACCAATCTGCTCCTGACTTCGGATTTAAAAGGTTATATCGAGAAACCAAACTATTATTTTAAAAACCCAAACGAGCAAACCGCTGCCGACCTGGATGTTTTGATGCTGACACAAGGTTACCGCCGGTTTAATTATCCGGCAATTTTAGCAGGCACTTATCCGCCGGTTACGTTTTTGCCCGAAGCCGGGATTGATATCTCCGGTACGTTGCGTGATCTGACCGGGATGCCAATTTCACGCGGCGTAGTCAAACTTCAAGTTCCAGACCGTAATTATACTTCGCAGGCCGCAACGGATGCAAATGGTGTTTTTACTTTTCCGAAAGTTTTGGTGATTGATTCTTCCCAAGTAATCCTGAGCGCAAAAGGAAACTCTAACAGCCGGAACATGATGATCATGCTTAACGGAACATCTGCACAAACTGCCAGTAAAAACCCGCAATCGCCGGATGAAGTATTAAATATTGACAGCACGTTGAACACTTATCTGCAAAACAGCAAAAGGCAATATTTTAACGGCCGGACTTTGAAAGAAGTAACTGTAAAAGGCGTTTCGAACGTGAAAAAACCCAGCCACCTTGATTTTCCAGCTTTAACGGGACTAAGCAGTATACCAGACCAGGTGATCCCGGGCGACAGGCTGACGCAATGCGGCCAGTTTTTAATTTGTTTGCAAGGCAGCATTTTGGGCTTAACTTATGTAGATAATAATTTATTTGTTCGGCGCGATTACCAGGCTGGCAACAAAACGCCGGTGCAAGTATTTGTTAACGGGATGCCGGTTGATATCAATTACCTCAACAGTTTGGAAGCGCCTGATGTAGAATCTGTTGAGGTGTTTTTAAAAGACGATTTGAGCGGCATCAACCGCACGTATAACACAAACGGCGTTTTGGTGGTGAACATGAAAAAAGTGGTAAAGAAAAAAGTAACCATGAAAGATTTGGAAGACTTGCTTCCGCAGCCAAGTGTTGTAAAATTTGTGCCCAAAGGTTATACCAACAGCCGCGTTTTTTATTCGCCAAAATATGAAGTGAGCCGAAGCACAATGCAAGGTTTGGATTACCGCAGCACCATTTACTGGAACCCAAATGTGCTGACCGATGCAAAAGGAAACGCTGCTGTTGAATTTTACAATTCGGACGGAAAAGGCACTTACCGTGTTATTGCCGAAGGTATGGACAAGGATGGCAACATCGGCCGGTTTAACTATCGGTACAAGGTACAGTAGCATGCTGTTTTTACCGGTGTAAAATCAAGATTGTTTAAAACCCTATTTACTTTTTTGAAGTTGTCCTGAAAAAATGTTTTATGGAATACTCGGAAGAAAATAAAAAAGAAGCTTATCAAAGATTTAACGATTTGGTAAACATGTCGGCCTCAGAAATAGAAAACTGGTTGAAGCAAGACGAATCAAAAGAAGTTGGACAAGACAGCGGCGACGGTGAATCTATCGGCAGAAAATCTGCCAGGCATATCGTTTCAATCCTAAAAACTAAAAAAGATAAGCTAACAGAAGATGATTATCATCACATGCACAAAGTAATTGCATACATCAGCAGGCACAGCGCGCAACAGCCACAGGGTGATTTAAGCCATACGCACTGGCTTTATTCTTTAAAAAACTGGGGACATGACCCTTTGAAAAAGTAAGGGTGATATCAACAACAAACAAAAAACGATGAATATTAGATCCATCGTTTTTTTTATATTCTTGAAACTGTTGATACTGTTTTTACCGGTTAAAAATTGATGTTTCAACTTTGAAAATCAATTGTTTCAACCAATTTCCAAGGTCCGCCTAAATATTCCCAAAGCGTGAAACCCAAACCTTGTATTTCAAACGGTTTAAAATCTAAACTCAAGGCTTGTTGCAGTTGTACCGCGGTTTGCCGGTCAACTTTATTTTGGATGGTAATATGCGGCCAAAGCGTTTGCTTATCTTGCGGCGTAAGCCAAAGCTGCCATTGTTGCTGCAGGTTTTTGTGCAGTTGCTTCAGTGCTGTACTTTCTATTTTGAAAGCAACGCCTGCACCAATGCTCACCACTTCGGCAACTTGCAAAACCATTGGCTTTTGTTGGGCGCATACTGTTTTTACCACCTCAAAAATGGTGTCTTCATTCCCGGGCAAATGGTGGAACAAGGTTAAATGCGCATCCAGGTAATTGCGTTCGGCGGGAAAATGCTGCTTTCGTAAATCAGTAAAATAAGCAGCCGCTTCCGGGTTTATTTTTAAAGTGAGGATGACAGGTTTTTCTGATAACATTATACTAATCAATCTTCAAACTCAATCATATCAAAAGCTTCCTGTGCCTTTACCCTTTCTAAAGGTTCAAATTTTTTGCCGGCCTGTTCGTTGTAGTTCTTAAAGAAGTATTCTATCTGGTCAACAATATGTGCCGGCAAGTGGTCTATGTCATTGATTTCTTTAAACAACTGCGAAACTTCGGGCACGGCCAAAAAACGGTCGTTACGCACAGTTTCGCCATCTTTTTCTGTTTGGTTTGCTTTTATCGAGCCAATGATGCGGCAATCTAAACAACATCCGGGAAAAGTTGGGATTTCAGAAACCACCACCACGTCCAATGGGTCGCCGTCTTCGCCCTTCGTTTTCGGGATAAAACCAAAATCAAACGGAAAAACCAAGCCCGCAGGTAAAACCTTCATCAGTTTAAAACAGTGGCTTTCGGGTTCATAATCATATTTATGGCCTTGCCCTTTTGGACTTTCAATAATTGCGGTTACGGTTTTCATACTATGATAACTTTGCAAACACAAGTAATGTTTAGGTTGTAAGCAACTATTGTTCGGGAAAAGAAACTAAAAATAATGATACTGTTTTTATCGGTTAAAATCAATGTTGATGAGCAGGAAAGGCGGTACAATTTTGACGTGCGGTAATGGATTTGTTAAAGTATTGTTGTTGTATATTTGGGTTCTGATTTTCGAGAGCAGCAATTAAAAATTTTAAATTATCTAAATATGCTTCATACAACAATTACCCCTAACGAAAAAACAATTTCGGTTGTTATCCCTGAAAATTATGTTGGAAAGGAGATTGAAGTGATTGTATTTGCAAAAGATGAAGGCATCAACAA
>CAXTKQ010000160.1:3413-5976 GCA_964244955.1 uncultured Sphingobacteriaceae bacterium
GCTGAAAAAAAACCTTCGTTTAATGCAATAGTAATCGATACAAAAGGATATCAATTTAACCGCGACGAAGCAAATGAGCGATAGGATATTTTTAGACAGTAACATTCTCGTTTACACTTATTCCAACAATGAACCGGAAAAACAAATTATTTCACGGAAGCTTGTTTTTGAAAACCAAACATTTATTAGTACACAAGTTTTACAAGAATTAGTTAACGTAATAACAAAAAAATTTAAGATTAGTTATGATGTTGCTATAACTGCTGTTCAGGAATGTAACCAGAACAGTAATTTATACATCAATACCGAAAATGCAATAATAAAAGCTTGTACCATTGCAAGTCGTTATGGTTTTTCTTTTTACGATAGCCTTATCGTAGCATCTGCAATTGAAAGCAATTGTTCAATTCTTTATTCTGAAGATTTACAAGACGGGCAGGTGATCGAAGATAAAATTACCATTATCAACCCTTTCAAGTAACCATTACTGCAGCTTTCTTTGCAATGCTTCTTTTACCGTACCAAACCACTCCTCTTTCAAAACACTTAAAATAATCGTATTCCGGCGGCTGCCATCTGGCAACGGTGCATGGCTGCGCAAAACACCTTCTATCGTGCAGCCAATACTTTGCATCGCGGCAATACTTCGTTTGTTATTGTTATCTGCACGAAACTCTACCCGCTCCACGCCCATTTGTTCAAAAGCAAATTGCAATAGTAAAAACTTGCAGTGTTTGTTTAATCCGGTTCCCTGAAACTGGCTGCCGTACCAAGTATAACCCAATTGCAGTGTTTGGTTTTGCAGTTGGATGTCGTAAAAGCGTGTGCAACCGGCATACTTTTGTTGGCGTTTATCAAACACAATGAACGGATATTCTTTATTTTCCTTCTTTGCAGCGATGGCTGTTTGGATGTAGTTTTTCAAACCTGCTGCACCTATAACCGCAACCAAAGAAAACGTCCAAATGTTAGGTTCATCCAATGCAAAAGGAAGCAGGTTTTTATAATCATTTTCTTTAAGCGGACGAAGTTGTACAAAACTGTCTTCTAAAATATAATCGGCAGAAAAATCAAAAGGTTGAAGCATGTTGTTTTTGTATAATTTAAAAAAAGTACAAGTTATAATTTAAAGATCGAAATTTTAAATACAATTGGATTTATAGAAATTAATCTTTTGATTTTTAATTTGAAACCAATGCTTCTTTTACCACCTAATTTTTGGTGTCCAACTTTGGATATCCAATTAAATAAGCAACATGCACACCTAAATTGTTTTTTGTTTTGCCGGCTTTCCAAGTATAGCTTTTTGTGGGGATAGATTGTGCCAATTGTAAAAGTTCTTGCGGACGGTACAAACGCAAAAGTGAAACGCAACCATCCCAAATTGTTGTCAATGGAATAAGCGGAACGAGATAAGTAAATACCAATCTTGAAACTTTAAACGGGCGCAAAAACGGCGTGCAAAAAAAGAAAACTACCGGGTGCACAAGCAGCGAACCCAGCAGGAAAAACCAGTTTTTATCGCCGCCATCAAACAAACAAATGGCTTGTTTTTGATTGACTGCAGCTTGCAACATAGCTTTGATTTGTGCTGGCCGAAAATGGTGTGCTGCCGAAAATAAAGTCCGTACGCCATGCAATGCAACCGGAACGTTTTCTGCATCAATCGGATCTGGATAAAAATCAATTTGGTTTTGTGTTTTTTCGCGGAGATAACGCCAGGCATCCAAGTTTGGAAATTTGTCTGTCAAAATAAAAGCAACTTTCTTGTTTTGCAAGTTCAAATTTTGCCGGACCTGCAACACTGGCCCGCCGCCGCCCGAACCCAAATCTATAATTTGCGTCTCGCCGGTTTTTTCCAATACTTCCAATAATATTGGCGTGATGGAATGGTAAACGCGGAGCAGTCGGATCAGAAAACGCAAATAATCCAACATGCCGGTGCGCAATACATCCGGGAACCAATGGTAATCTTCAAACTCAAAAAAACGGTAGCGTTTCAATTGTGATGGTTGAGGGTTAATAGTTGAGGGTTCATTGTTTTAAAGAAATAGCAGCACAATTTTTTATGGGTAAAAACAGTATGCGTCAATCTTTGGCAAGCGCTGTTTTGATTTGAGCGGCCAGCCATTCCGGCGCTTCCATTGGGCTTAAATGGCCAATACCTTTTGTGGCAATCAGTTTTGCATCGGGCAAATGCGGCATGGCTTCCTTCAAAATACTTTCAAAACTAATAGCCGGGTCATCTTCGGAAGCAATCACCGTTATCGGCAAAAACAAATTTGCCGCATCATCGGCAATAGAATGATGCACGCCTTCCAGCAGCCACCAGTCCCAGGTTTTCGGGTCGGTTTCCAAATTGTTTTGGATCACCAATTCCCGCTGTTCATCCGTCAAAAGTTTTATGGTGATGCCTTTCACAGTCGTTTCAGCTTCTTTTTGGTTTGGATGGATCAGCATCCGTTGCAGTTCTGCATCACCAATATGTTCAACCGTTGGCGGGGAAGGCGCAACCAAAATCAAATGCCTGACCGAAAAATTAGGGTCGTTGGCAGCCACATCC
>CAXTKQ010000160.1:5986-6592 GCA_964244955.1 uncultured Sphingobacteriaceae bacterium
GCCAATCAACACATACGATTCAACGTTCAGCTCGTCCAATTTTTGTTGGATAAAAGAAGTAAAGGTCGCAATAGAAGGTTCGGGCAATGCCGGTTCTCCACCAAAACCGGGCAAGTTTAAGGCGATACATTGATAATCCTGCTGCAAATACGGAATTGTCCAGGCCCAGCTTTGCGCCGAACCGCCAAAGTAATGCAAAAAAACTAAAGTTTCTTTTTGGGTAGAATCAACGTTTTGCGGATCAGAATAAGGTATAATATCCATGAATTATTTAAAGCTTTGCGGTTTAACAGTTGCGTTTATAATTTGTGTTGGCGTTATCTGGTTCGCTTTTCCATTATGGTAATTCGATGTTCAAAAGCTAATTTCAGTTCGGCAATAATCGTTTCCGGATCTCTTCCGTTTGTCCACAGTTGATAAAGTTCTGATGATTTGATTTCTGCAATCAGTTGCAGCAACTTGCGTTTTTTATCTTGCAAAAATTGGATCATTACCGCTAAATCTTTGATAGTTTGAGGCTGATCCGGAACATAAGTCAACGCATTTCCGCTGATGATAAACTCGTGCAAACGGCTCATTTCGTCCCAATCGCCGTTTTGGTAAACT
>CAXTKQ010000161.1:0-6427 GCA_964244955.1 uncultured Sphingobacteriaceae bacterium
ATACACGCTTTATCAACCCGCTGGAAAAAGAAGGTTTTGGCATGGATGCGCAATGGATTGATGAATTTCACCACGCGCTTCGGGTTACCGTTAGCGGCGATAAAACCGGCTATTATTCGGATTTCGACGGCATCAAACATCTCGAAAAAGCTTACCGCGATGCTTACGTTTACGACGGTTTGTACTCGCCGCACCGCAAAAAAACTTTCGGCATCAAGGCCGAACATAACCCGGGCGAGCAGTTTATCGTCTTCTCCCAAAACCACGATCAGGTTGGAAACCGGATGCTGGGCGAACGCAGCAGCCAGCTTTTCAGTTTTGAAATGCAGAAACTAATGGCCGGGGCCGTTTTGGTTTCGCCTTTTTTGCCGATGCTTTTTATGGGCGAAGAATACAGTGAACCGCACCCTTTTCTATACTTTGTGAGCCACACCGACCCGGAACTGGCCGAAGCCGTACGCAAAGGCCGCAAAGCAGAATTTGCCGCTTTTCATGCCGAAGGCGAAGCGCCCGACCCGGTGGACGAAGCTACTTTTAACCAATCAAAACTGCAATGGGATTTGGTCGGGAAGGAACCGCACGCTGCCATGCTGCGCTTTTACAAAGCCTTGATTTCCTTGCGTAAACAGCTTCCTGCTTTGCACCATTTAAACCGGCAGCATTTAGAGGTTTCTTCGGACGAAAACACCAAAACATTAATGCTGCACCGCTGGCACGAAGATAAACAGGTGCTTTGTTTAATGAACTTTTCTGACCAAACCCAACAAATCCAATTGCCGCACAACCAGCAGCAATGGCAAAAAGCTTTGGCTTCTGCCGATCAGGAATGGAACGGGCCGGAAGATGCACCTCAATCTGTTAACGCTTCCGCTCCGGTTTCCCTTCAACCTCAATCTATCACTATTTACAGCAACCAAAAATGACCAACCCTGTATCTACCTACCGGTTACAGTTTCATAAAGATTTTAATTTTGATGATTTCGAAAAAATCATTCCGTACCTGCAAAAGCTGGGCGTTTCTACCATTTACGCTTCGCCTATTTTGGAAGCTACGCCTGGAAGCACGCACGGTTACGACGGCCTGAACCCGCACCGCATCAACCCGGAAATTGGCACGGAAGAACAATTGCGTTCCATCGGCCAAAAACTAAAAGAATTTGGGATGCAATGGCTGCAGGATATTGTGCCCAACCACATGGCTTTCAGCACCAAAAACCCCTGGCTGATGGACGTGCTGGAAAAAGGCGCGCGCTCTGCTTATGCCGGTTTTTTTGATACTTCTTTTACCGGTACTTTTTTTAGGGATAAAATCATGATTCCGTTTTTGGGCGATGCGCTGGACGAAACCGTAAGAAAAGGCGATATTAAAGTTGCTTTTAAAGATGGCCGTTTGGTGTTGGATTACTTTGAAAACAGTTATCCGCTCAGCCCGCGCTCTTACGCCTCGATACTTCTTTTACCGCATGAAAATTCGGATGAAACCATCAGGCAATTGGTGAACCAGTTGGAAGATCTGGAAATGCTGGACGATGCCAAACAGTATGCGCTGCGCTGGAACGAGATCAAATTGCAGTTGGTTTCGATGATGAAGGAAGAGAAAGTCCGTGCTTTAATCGAAGCAAATCTGGAAAAAATCAACCAAAACCCGGATTTAATTTTGGCTTTGGCCGAAGAACAGCATTACCGTTTGTGTTCGTACGAGGAAACCGACAGCAAAATTAATTTCCGCCGTTTTTTTACGGTGAACAGTTTGGTTTGCCTCAACATCCAGCAGCAGGAAGTCTTCGAAACCTATCACCAAAAAATATTGGAATGGGTTAAAGAAGGCATTTTTCAGGGTTTGCGGATTGACCATATTGATGGCCTGTACGACCCGACTTTGTACCTGGAACAATTGCGGCAAATGGCCGGGCCGGAAACTTATATTGTGGTGGAAAAAATCCTGGAAAAAGGCGAACGTTTGCCGGATTACTGGCCGGTGCAAGGAACTTCAGGTTACGACTTTTTGGCTTTGGTGAACAACATCTTCACCAATCAAAATTCGGAAAAACAGTTTACCAAATTTTACCAGCAACTGGCCGGCGACCAGAAACCGGTGCAAAAGCAAATCCGCGAAAAGAAAGCACTCATTTTGCGCGAACACATGGGCGGCGAACTGGAAAACCTGTACCATTATTTTTTGGAACTGAACCTCGCGCCAAAAAAACCATTAAAAAATACTGGTCCCGAAGATTTAAAAAATGCGATTGGCGCGCTGCTGATTTATTGTCCGGTTTATCGTTTTTATGGCAACCAATTCCCGTTGGGCGAGGAAGAATTGAGGCAGGTAAAAGAAGTATTCGCTTTAATCCACAAAAACAGACCCGAACTTTACCTGGCTTTAACGCTGCTGGAAGACGTTTTGCTGCATCCTTCGCCCAAAAACAAAAACGATTTTAACAGCCGCGCTTTGCTTTTTTACCAACGCCTGATGCAGTTCACCGGCCCGCTAATGGCCAAAGGCGTGGAAGATACGCTGATGTACACCTACAACCGATTCATCGGCCACAGCGAAGTGGGCGATGCACCCGACGCTTTTGGTGTTTCTGCAGAGGAATTCCACAACCAAATGCTGGAAAAACAGGAGAAGTGGCCGCTTTCCATCAACGCAACTTCAACCCACGATACCAAACGCGGCGAAGGTGCGCGGGCACGATTGAACTTTCGGACTTGGAGGAAGAATGGTTTGAGCAGGTGAAAGGCTGGCAGGAAATGAACGCTGGATTAAAAACCGACAACTTGCCGGATGCGAACGATGAATATTTCATCTACGAAACGCTGATCGCCACTTTTCCAATGCCGGGCGAAGATGAAGACAATTACCGCGACCGCCTGCAGGAATACATGGTGAAAGCCTTGCGGGAAGGAAAAAGAAATTCGGGCTGGGCAACCGAGAACGAACAATATGAACAGGCCACTGCTTCTTTTATCAATGGAATTTTAGATAAATCAACCAAATTTTGGCAGAACTTTTCTGTTTTCCACCGAAAAATTGCTGACCTCGGCATTATCAATTCTTTAGCGCAAGTGCTGTTGAAATTTACTTGTCCGGGTATTCCGGATGTTTACCAGGGCTGCGAGTTTTGGGATTTCAGCATGGTTGACCCGGATAACCGCCGTCCGGTGGATTACGAAAAACGGTCGGCAGCTTTAGCACAAATCAGCGGAGAAAAACCATTAACGCCGGACGAACTTTGGGAAACGCGCTACAACGCCGGCATCAAACTACATCTCGTGAATGCTCTTTTTACCGAGCGAAAATTAGTGCCCGAAGTGTTTGCAAAAGGAAAATATATCCCGCTGACCATCAAAGGCAAATACAAAGAAAACCTGATGGCTTTTGCGCGGCAGCACGAGCAAACGTGGTACATTACGGTTGTGCCTTTGGGTTTGGCCACCATTTGCAAAGAACAAAATACCGATTTTAAAAGCATCAACTGGAAACAAACGCGTGTAAGTTTGCCTTTGGAAGCACCGGCAGATTGGAAAAATTTGCTGGATAACAACCAAGGTTCGGTAGAAGACAGTGCGATTGAAGTTGGCGCTTTGTTTGGTTCGTTGCCTTATGCTTTTTTAAAGATGGAACAGCAGCCATCCGAAAGAAACGCAGGTATTTTGATGCACATCACTTCGCTGCCTTCGCCTTTTGGCATTGGCGATTTAGGGCCGGAAGCCAAAGCTTTTGCCCGTTTTCTGCACAAAAGCAAACAGCAATACTGGCAACTGTTGCCGCTAAACCCAACCGGGCCGGAGCAGGCCAATTCGCCTTACAGTTCGTTTTCCAGTATGGCCGGAAACACATTGCTGATTAGTCCCGAATTGTTGGTAAAGGAAGGTTTGCTGGAGAAAAAAGACCTGAAAAAATCATTGCTTCCGCCAACCAACCAAACCGATTTTGAAGGTGCAAAACGGGTAAAGGAACAGCTTTTTGACCAGGCTTACCAACGTTTTCAGGAAGGGAATTTCGACCAGTTGGAGCAGGAATTTAACCTGTTTTGTGAGAACGAAGGTTTTTGGCTGGATAATTTTGTGCTTTACACCGTTCTAAAATCAGAACATGATGGAACGCCTTGGTACGAATGGCCGGACGAGTTTAAAAAACGCGACGAGCAGACTTTAAAACGCTTTGCTGTAGAAAACGACCAGCAATTGCAAAAAGAAAAATGGCTGCAATATTTGTTTTTTAAGCAATGGCACGGTTTAAAAAATTACTGCCATAAAAGAAGCATCCAGCTTTTGGGCGATTTGCCTTTTTACATCAGTTACGATTCGGTGGATGTTTGGGCTAACCCACAATTGTTTTCGTTGGATGAAAACAGCAATATGGTTGGTGTGGCTGGTGTTCCGCCGGATTATTTTAATGCCGACGGGCAGCTTTGGGGAATGCCGGTTTTCCGTTGGGAGGCGATGAAAGAAAACAATTACGCCTGGTGGGTGCGGCGCATCCGCAAAAACATAGAACTGTTTGACAAGCTGCGGCTGGACCATTTCCGTGCTTTTGCCGATTATTGGGAAGTGCCTTCAACAGAAAAAACAGCCATCAACGGCGAATGGAAAACCGGACCGGGAAGCGGATTTTTTAAAGTGATGCAGCAGCAATTGGGCGAACTGCCTTTTGTGGCCGAAGATTTAGGCGAAATTACCGAAGCTGTTTACCAATTGCGCGACGAATTTAACCTGCCCGGAATGAAAGTTTTGCAGTTTGCCTTTGGTGATGACATGCCCGGTTCGCCGCATATCCCGCATAATTATACGCCCAACCATTTTGCTTACACCGGCACGCACGATAACAACACAAGTGTGGGCTGGTTTACCAAAGATGCCGGTCCGCAATCGGTAGAAAGGCTGGCGCAATATGCCAATGCAGAATTAAACCGGCAAAATGTACATTGGAATTTGATCCGTTTGGCTTACTCATCCGTAGCAAAAACCGTTGTAGTGCCTGTGCAGGATGTTTTAGGTTTGGATGAACGGGCCAGGATGAATACGCCAGCTTCAACAGAAAAAAACTGGAGCTGGCGGATGCAACCGGGCGAACTTAATTCAACTTTAGCTAAAAGATTGCGAAAAATGGCGCTGTTTTACAACCGCGCCAAATAATGCCTGATAAAAGAAGTATCAAACGCTTTATCCGTTGGTAGAAAACCCCGGGTAAAGCGTCATTCCGCCATCCATAAAAATGGTTGCACCGGTGATGTAATCCGATTCATCGCAAGCCAGCCAGGCTGTAAGCATACCAATATCTTCCGGTTGGCCAATTCGTCCGTAAGGAATTAAAGTGAGCAAACTGTTTAAAGCTTCCGGCGTTTCCCAGGCTGCTTTGTTGATGGGCGTTTGGATCGCTCCGGGGCCGATACTGTTTACCCTAACTTTATGTGGTGCCAGTTCCTGCGCCATACTTTGCATCAGCATATTGATACCGCCTTTGCTGCTGGCATAATTCACATGGCCAGCCCATGGAATCACTTGGTGTACGCTGCTCATACAAATTATTTTACCGGCGGCTTTGCTCCTTTCAAGTACTACACCGCGTTTTAAAAACTCACGGGCAGCCTCGCGGGCGCACAAAAATTGTCCGGTCAGGTTGATGTCAATCACCAGTTGCCAGTCGGCCAAACTCATTTCGGTAAATTTAGAATCCTTTTGCAGACCGGAATTGTTCACTAAAATGTCAATCGTTCCAAAAGCTTTGTACATCTCCTGGAACATATTTTGCACCTGGCCTTCTTTGCTTACATCGGCCTGAAGCGCAATGGCATTGCCTCCGTTTGTTTTAATTTCGTTAACTACCTCGTCTGCCGTTTCCGGGTGTGTTACGTAGTTTACCACTACGTTTGCGCCTTCGTTGCCTAAAGCGATGGCTACTGCTTTACCTATGCCGCTGTTGGCGCCGGTTACCAAGGCAGATTGTCCTTTTAGTTTTGGGTTGGGGTTCATGCTTTTTGTTTGAATTGTTTGTGGGGATAACTTTCAATTCAAACAATAAGTTTCAGGTGATAGGTTAAATTGGGGGTTTTGTTTCAACAAACACAGAAATTTATGCCGGTAAAAGAAGCATGCCATTTTAACTTCTTCTGCAAAAACTTCGGCCCTGGTTATTGTTATCAACCTAAAATAATAACTACTTTCGCTTTTGATGATCGCTTTTCAATCTAAACTTCCGCAAACGGGCACTAATATTTTTACGGTGATGTCTGCCCTGGCGCAACAGGCCGGGGCTATTAATTTATCGCAGGGCTTTCCTGATTTTGACTGTCCGCCCGAATTAGTTCAACTGGCAAACCAGGCCATGCAGCAAGGCCACAACCAATATGCGCCGATGGCCGGTGTTTTGCCTTTGCGCGAAGCCATTGCGGCCAAAACGCAGGAATTGTACGGTGCAACTTAT
>CAXTKQ010000162.1:0-6423 GCA_964244955.1 uncultured Sphingobacteriaceae bacterium
CGGTGAAACATGGCGTGCAAAAGTTTGTGATGATCTCTACGGACAAAGCCGTAAACCCAACCAACGTGATGGGCGCATCAAAAAGGATTGCCGAAATTTATGTGCAGGCATTAAACAAATCCATCACCAGTAAGGATTTCCGCTTTACCAACGGTTTAAGCCAGTTAAACAATACCAAACCGATTACCCGTTTTATCACCACGCGTTTTGGCAATGTGCTGGGTTCTAACGGTTCGGTTATCCCAAGGTTTAAAGAACAGATTGAAAAAGGCGGGCCGGTTACGGTTACGCACCCGGAGATTACGCGTTTTTTTATGACGATACCCGAAGCCTGCCGGTTGGTTCTGGAAGCTGGCTGTATGGGCAACGGCGGCGAGATTTATATTTTTGACATGGGCAAATCGGTAAAGATCATTGAACTGGCCAAACGCATGATTCGATTGGCCGGGTTAATCCCAAACCAGGATATTAAAATTGAGTTTACAGGTTTAAGGCCGGGCGAAAAGCTGTTTGAAGAATTGCTGAACGACCACGAAAACACGATGCCCACCCATCACGAAAAAATCATGATCGGCAAAGTGAGGGAATACTTGTTCAACGAAATTGAAAGCCAGATTTATGAACTGATCAACCAGGCCAAAACCAATGACGATTTGCAGGTGGTGAAAACTATGAAGCAGATTGTGCACGAGTTTAAAAGTAAAAACTCGGTTTTTGAAGAGTTGGACTTGATTGCTAAAGCAAGGTAAATGATAAAAAAAATACGCTTTATTGTTGCATTCTGCATCATTTTTTTGGTTTCCTGTAAAGAGCATGTACGCAATGAAGTACAGGTTTACGCCAATAACTTTGAAAGCGGCGATCTGTCTGCCATACAAAACGGCGTGATCGCACAGTTTAACAATTCGGCAGTTTTAGGGCGGTACAACAACGGCAACTTTGCACTAACCGTTAATAACCTGCCCGAACACGACCTGATCACCATTTCTTTCGATCTATACATTCACGATAAATGGGACGGCAACAGGGCAGCCCCCGACGGCCCGGACATTTGGGAGATGCTGGTTGACGGAAACACTTATATCAATACTACTTTTTCTAATGATGTTTGCCCGGGCGGCGGCGGTGTTTTTTGCCCGCCGCAAGCGTATCCTGCAGATTATCCAAACAGCAACCATAACCCCAAAACTGGTGCTTTCAGGAATGATCTTCCCGGTGCCTGCAGCAACAGCAGCAGCCCCAACGGAACAACCGAGTATAAAATCGAAAAAACTTTCAGGCATAACAATAAAACTTTGGTCTTGCAGTGCTTGGATAAGCTGGTCCAACCGAATGCGGCCGATCCGAAATGCGATGAAAGCTGGTCAGTAGATAATATCGTTGTAAAAGCAATTACTTTGTGAGGGTTATCAAATTTACAATCATTTTTGTTGTGCTGATTGGTATCAGTTCGGCAATACATGCGCAGTCGCTTCCGGTAGGTGCCGTAGCTACCGAAGATTATTTCAGGCGGGCGCAGTTGCAGGGCCAGGCCGATACCAGTTTTTCTTTTACCGTTCGGCCGGTGTTTCCTACCAGTTTAAAAAGACCTGCAGACCCTTTTTATCCCGACAGTACAGAGCAACACTACAACTTGCTAAAAGCAAATAGCTCATGGCAGTATGCAGATAAAAAGTTAAGCATGCTTTTTTTACCGCTAACTTTTCAGTCTCAGTTCAATTCCGATCATCCTTATGGCTGGAACGATGGGGCGATGATCCCGGCAAAAGGTATCCAAACTTATTTCAGTGCCGGTGTTTATGCAGCGTACGGGCCTCTGTCTGTTCAGTTCAGGCCAGAGTTGGTGATTGCCCAAAACCCGCCCTTTGAAACGCTAAGCCAAAGCCATTACGATGTTATTTTTGCCCGGTACTACGATATTTACAACAATACCGATCTGCCCGTCCGTTTTGGCACAAACAGTTATACCAGGGCTTATTGGGGCCAAAGCAGTATCCGCTTAAATTACAAAGGCTTGTCTTTTGGCCTGTCTACCGAAAATTTATGGTGGGGGCCAGGCATAAGGAATTCATTGCTGATGAGCAATTCTGCACCGGGCTTTAAACACCTCACTTTAAATACTTCGCGGCCTTTAAAAACGCCCATTGGTTCTTTTGAGGGGCAGTTGATTGCCGGCCGGTTAGAAAACTCAGGCTTTGCGCCTTTGGTTCCCGACCATACTTATTTTAACACCAATTTGTATGTGCCAAAGCCCAACGACTGGCGTTACCTGGCCGGGATAATTGTAACCTGGCAGCCTAAATGGGTTCCCGGCTTGTTTTTAGGTTTTGATCAAAGCTCTCAAACTTATGGCAAAGATTTGAGCGGAATCAGAAGCTACCTTCCGCTTTTTTCATCAGTAAAAACAGTATCAGCACCAGACGACCCGATCAACAAGCAAGATCAGCGAAGTTCTGTTTTTATGCGCTGGCTGTGGACAAAAGAACACGCCGAAATTTATTTTGAATATGGCCACAACAATACCACAAGTGATTTTTTGCAATCACTTTTATCGCCAGAAAATTCGAGGGCATACATTTGGGGGCTTAGAAAGCTATTGCCTTTTAACACTTCCCGTAAGGAAAATATTTTAATTGGTGTTGAAGTTACCCAACTTCAGGAAAATTCGATCAGCAAAATTTTGGCCGGCGATGAATGGTACGTCAGCAAAAGCATCCGCCAGGGTTATACCAACTTGGGGGAAAGTTTGGGGGCCGGAATAGGGCCGGGGGCAAACCTTCAATCTTTGGATGTAAGTTGGGTAAGCGGGTTAAAAAAGTTGGGCCTGCAGTTTGAGCGTTATGTCCATAACAATGATTTTTATTACTACGCCTTTAGCGACAGCCAGGATTACACCCGGCATTGGGTTGATTTGAGCATAGCTTTTAACGGCGAGTGGAATTACAAAAACCTGATCTTCAACACAAAAATCCAGGGGATTAAATCTTTTGATTACCAATGGGCTTTAAAGAAACCGGGCAACGATATTACTTTTCAAAACCAAACCAGTAAATTTAATTTGCAGGTGCAGCTTGGTGCCAATTATAGGTTTTAGTTTATTGGTTTAGATGGATAAGCAGGTTGTTTTACAGCTTTGAAAAGATCAGCGGCAATGCTTCTTTTAGCACTAAAAAATTGGTATCAAACTTAAGTTTAAAATATTGGCCATACTGTTTTTAGTACGGTAAAAGAAGCATGAAGGCAAAAAAGAGGTTAAGCAAGTCCTGACAATCAGGCCCGTAGAAATGAAAAAAATATTTTTTATCGTATTGAGCGCGCTTGCTTTTAACTGCTTTGTGCCAGGCGCTAAAGTAACTGCACAAACACTTCCCGTTGGCTCCAGCGTGCTGGACGATTACTACCGGCGCGAACAGCTTTTAGGCAAGGTGGATTCCACTGTTTCTTTTACCATACGCCCTCTTTTTCCGGTTGCTTCGTCAAAAATTAAGGATGTTTTTGATCCGGACAGTTCCCTCAAAGCCGACCATTGGGTAGAAACCGGGCCAATATCTTTTGCAAAAGGCTTAGGCGTTTTCCAAATTTTGCCGCTATCCTGGCAGCAGCAATATAATTCTGACCATCCTTATGGTTGGAACGATGGTGCAATGATCCCGGCCAAAGGCTATCAAACCATGATAAGCGGTGGTTTTTTTGCAAAATTCGGTCCGTTAAGTGTTCAGTTAAGGCCAGAATTTGTTTATGCCGCAAACCCGGCTTTTAATGGTTTTGCTTCCGGCCATACCGGGCAGGATTTAATCAATTACTACGCTTATCACAATTTGATTGACTGGCCAGAGCGCTATGGCAACAGCCCGTACAGCAAAGCATTTTGGGGGCAAAGCAGTATCAGGTTGACAGTTGGGCCAGTATCTGCAGGTTTGTCCAACGAAAATATCTGGTGGGGGCCGGGCATCCGCAATGCTTTGGTTTTAAGCAATAATGCACCCGGTTTCAAGCATTTCACCCTAAATACTGTTCGGCCGGTCAAAACTTACATCGGTTCTTTTGAAGCCCAGTTTATAGCCGCGCGATTAGATGCGTCAAATTTTACACCTTTAGCAATAACTGCTTTGCCAGACGGAACAAATCTGTTTGCGCCTAAAAGAAACGACTGGCGGTATTTCACCGGGATCAACATCAATTACCATCCCAAATGGGTACCGGGCCTTACGCTTGGTTACACCCGGACTTTTGATGCTTATCATAATGATGTCCACGGTTTCAGCAGTTATTTTCCGTTTTTTACAGCTTATGAAAAAGTTGTTTCCGGTGTCAACGGCGACCCTTTTCCACGCGATCAGGTAACTTCGTTTTACAGCCGCTGGTTGTTTACCAAAGCGCAGGCAGAAGTTTATTTCGAGTACGGCCTGAACGACAACTCTTATAATTATAATGATTTTTTGGGTTCGCCGGATCATTCCAGGGCATATCTTTTTGGCTTTCGCAAAATGCTTCTTTTACCGGGTAAAAATGACCAGCATGTTTTGTTCAGTGCCGAAATCACCCAGCTTTCCCAATCGCCCGAAAGGATTTTGAGGGATGCAGGCGGCTGGTACACCCATTATCAGGTAACACAAGGGCATACGAACGAAGGCCAGATTTTAGGTGCCGGAACTGGTTCTGGCGGAAACCTGCAATCCATGGATGTAAGCTGGGTTTCGGGCCTGAAAAAATTAGGCATCGGCTTAGAGCGGTATGAACACGATGTTGATTTTTACCGCACAGCTTTCCCGGACATCAATGGCAACAGCAGGAAATGGGTTGATTTTGCCTTTGCCTTTAACGGCGAATGGAACTACAAAAACCTGATATTCAATGCCAAAATACAGGAAATCAAATCGTTGAATTACGAATGGATTTTAAAAGATTATGACCCCGGCAAGTATTATATCCCGCACAACGATGTTTTTAATTTCCATGGCGAACTTGGCGTAACGTTCAGGTTTTAACTGTTTATAAATTTGCTTTTGTTAGAATAAGACAATTTACCCTATTCTATTTTCAAAAGATAAAAGTTTGCCATTTTGCTGATAAAGCAAACCCAGGCAATGCTTCTTTTAGTTAACCTTTTTTCTTCTTGTTTAAATGGGTTGAAACCTGATCTGGTTTTTGTTGTTCTTTCTGAAATTTAAACCATGTCAGCAATTAAAATTATAGACCGCCAAAAACTGGCCGAAAGCAGCAAGTACCAATTAGAAAACGTAACCTACGAAACCACCGGCAGGGATGGAAAACCACAGCAAAACGACTGCGAAGTTTATCACCGGCCATCCGGCGCTGCTGTTTTGTTGTGCGACCCGCAAAGAGAAAAACTGCTGTTGACCAAGCAGTTGCGTTTGCCAACTTATTTTAACGGAAACGAATCAGGCGATTTGATCGAGGTTTGTGCCGGGATTACAGATGAAGGCGAATCGGTAGAAGAAGGAGCCATCCGCGAAGCCAAAGAAGAATTGGGCTACGCCATCAAAAACGTAAAAAAAGTGGGGGAAGCTTACCTTTCGCCGGGAGGTGATGTAGAATTGGCCCAGTTTTTTATCGGCGAATACAATTTGGGATCAAAAATTGGCGAAGGCGGCGGTTTGGAAGATGAAGGCGAAAATGTAAAAGCCGTAGAAATGGATTATGCAGAAGCACGCCAAAAGTTGCAGCAAGGCGCATTTCGGGATGCCAAAACCATTATTTTATTGCAGGATTTTTTTATGAACCGGCAGGAATTGGCGGGATCAGGTTTTTAAATTAAAAATAGTAAGTGAGTTGAAACCCATTTCTACAAAATTGGCCGAGCCTACGGCTCTTTTGAAAAACTGCAATGGCGAGAAGCGAAACTTCGGTAAATGTTGTAGCAACAGATTTAAATCCGTTTGATTTTAGCCAGGTAAAAGAAGCATTTTGAAAAACATCAAAGATTAAGAGTCTGTTTAAGTTTCATTCAATGGTGTTTTGGCTAAAGCCAACTTGCATTATACTATCCCACGGCCTAAAGGCCGTGGCAACTGGGCGGCCTCGTTTTACAAACCTTTTTCACTTTTCGGCAATATGTTTTATTTATTGCCACGGCCTTCAGGCCGTGGATAAAGAAACACAGATTGGCTTTAGCCAAAATTGATGGCATAAAAGAAGCATGAAAAACAAACCGAATAAAATTTAAAGTGGTTTTGCGTTTAAAGAAACTCTTGTTTCTGCTTGATACTTCTTTTACCACATAAAATTAGGTGTCCGAAAAGGATTGAAGAAGGACCCGCAACCTGCAACTGATCACATTAATATCCCCGCAATTGTAGCCGAAAGATAAGAAGCCAACGTTCCGCAAATCAAAGCTTTCATGCCCAGTTTTGCCAAATCGTGGCGGCGTTCTGGCGCCAGTTCGCCAATGCCGCCAACTTG
>CAXTKQ010000163.1:0-6272 GCA_964244955.1 uncultured Sphingobacteriaceae bacterium
TAAGTTATCCCTTATTTAATTGCTTTCCTATCGTATCACAAACATAGGATGACAAAGCGGCTTTTATCCGGGCAAATTAATTTCTTCCGCAGGAATAAACATACTGTTTTTATCTGCTAAAAAACTCATTGGATGCTCCGGGTTTTTGATGATTTCGAGCAGCAAAAATCCCCAGGGTTTCCAAAAGCTTTCTAAAACCTGGCCGTAAACTTTCGGCTTCCATTCATCAAAATATGGTTTCGAACTTAAACCTTTTAGCGGCATTGCTTCAATATAGATTTTATCGTTTACGGGCAAAACGTGGTATTCGGGCAAACGGTTAAACAAATAAGCCGAGTAAAAAATACGTCCGCTAAACTCTTCAAACTGGATGGGGTGCAGCGTTTGCCCTTGTATTTTCTCCAGAATTTCTTGGTGATAAACGGTATTTGCGCCGTTATCCTGCAAGCAAAAAATAAAACCGAAATCTTTTAAACGCAAAGCAAAAGTAAGCGAGTTGATTTCATCGCGGTAATTAAACTGGTCGGTCTCCGGTTCAATTTGAAACAGAAAAAAACTAAACGGTTTAAAATCCTCAAAAATGATCGGTAAAAGAAGCATCTGCAGCATCAAATGCAGTTGGCTAAACTTGTGCATCAGCGATTGCGAAATGTTCAGGCCCTGGCCTTGCGCGTATTGCTGCTTAATGGCCGATTGCAGTTCGTTAAAAATAATACCGTACATCAATTTGCCGGCCCAAAGGAAAAGTTTCCACTCCTCCAAAGCTTTTACGGCTTCAAAACCCTGCTCAAAAGCAGCTTTGATTTCGGTTTCCAAAGGCTCGATGTACAACTCGTTCACTTCGGCAGAGCAAGGCAGCTTTAAATCTTTGTACGTCGGGAAGTTCTCGTCCAGCATTTTAAAAGGCTGGTCGTACAGGTTATATTTTGAAAGGAGCCAGGCCGGAAAAACCTGAATTTTTTCTTCTACCGATTGCAGCGGTTTGCCCGATAAAAAGCAGGTTCGGTTGCCAAAGTTAAAGGTATCGAAAGGCTTGTAAATTTCCGTTTGCATATTTGCCAAAGATAGAAATGATTTTAACCGGGATTTTTTAGCTTTAGGCGATTTAACATGAAACTGACTTACCAACCTTACCAGCTCGAACTAAAACATCCGTTTACCATTGCCAAATTTTCGCGCACGGCCACGCCTTTAATGCTGCTAAAATTAGAATATCAAGGTTTTACCGGTTACGGCGAAGCTTCGATGGTGCCGTATATGGGCGAAAATTTGGAAACGGCCACTGCTTTTCTCAAAAAAGTTGATTTAAGCAGGTTTCATCATCCATTTATGATGGATGAAATTATGGCTTATTTGGATGATCTTGCCCCCGGAAATCCAAACATCAAAGCGGCTATTGATATTGCTTTTCATGATTTGATCGGGAAGTTGGAGCAAAAACCGTGTTACAAAATGTTCGGTGCAAATCCTGATCTAATGCCCGTTACCAGTTTTACTTTGGGTTTGGATACGCCCGAAATGATGGTTAAAAAAGCGCAGGAAGCAGTTGGTTTTAAAGTGATCAAAATCAAATTGGGAAAAGATAACGATGAAGAAATTATCCGCGCCATCCGTTCGGTTACCCAAGTTCCGCTTTATGTGGATGCCAACCAAGGCTGGACGGACAGGCAGCAATCTTTAGATAAAATCTGCTGGCTGCACGAACAAGGCGTAGAACTGATTGAGCAGCCGATGGACAAAAACGACATGGAAGGCAACGCCTGGCTAACGGAAAGAAGTCCGGTTGCCATAATTGGCGACGAAGCCGTACAGCGTTTTGCCGATGTAGCAAAAGCAAAAGGCGTGTACCACGGCATCAACGTAAAACTGATGAAATCCGCCGGGATGTACGAAGGCCATCGCATGATTATAAAAGCAAAAGCATTGGGTTTAAAAGTTTTGATTGGCTGCATGAGCGAAACCAGTTGCGCTACGTTGGCCGCCGCTGCTTTGGCGCCGCTTTGTGATTGGGCCGATCTGGACGGGCCGTTCCTCACCAAAAACAACCCTTACCAAACACCCGAATTTGTTAATGGAAAATATGTGCTAAAAGAAGCATTTGGATTGGGTTTGCGGTTGGCTGAAGGTTTTTTGTTGTGAGTTGAAGGTTCTAGCACTGTCATTCCGAACGAAGAGAGGAATCTTCTTTAAAGCGATAAGTTTTTTCTTGTCCGTTCTTTTTGCTTGAACAAAAAGAACCAAAAATTCAAGAATGCCGGATCGCCTCCGGGCGGCATTCAGCCCTACGCGCCTGGGCGGCTACCGTTCTGGCGGCTCTGCTTTCATTCAATGAGACAGTGCATAAAAAAAGCAGCACCAATACGGCACTGCTGATTTTTAGGTGGTAAAAGAAGCATTAAGGTTTCTTTTTTTCTGTTTCGATCACTTTTTTACCTTTTTTAGTGGTTATTAGGATTACCCCATCTTTAGCTTTATTTCCATAAAGGGCTATCGCGGAGGAATCTTTTAAAATAGTTATACTTTCGATATCGCTTGGGTTAATGTTTTTTATTGGATCAATACCTTTAGCTTCAACACCATCCACAATGCATAAAGGTTGGTTAATGCCTGAAATTCCATTAATCATGAGTGTTGATGTTCTTTTGGCAGAATCAGGAGAAACATTGCCAAGAGAATTGTAACCTCTAACAACAATACCCGAGTTACGAGAACTTTTTGTTGAATCAGAAGTATTTTTTGTTCCATCATCCAAACTGAAATTAACCGGCATGGTAAAACTCACCCTTACAGGTTTACCGTTTTGCAGGCCCGGGTTCCAATTAGGAGATTCTGACAGAACACGGACAGCTTCCGGTCCGCAGCCGCCGCCAATATCACGCAGCACTTTTAGATTGGTTAGCTTACCGTCTTTCTCTACAATAAATGAAATTATTACGCGGCCTTGCAACTTTTTATCTTTGGCTTCTTTGGGGTAACGGATTGATTTTGCCAGGTAATTAGCAAAACCTTCTTCTCCTCCGGGAAATGATGGCAGTTTTTCTACTGCTGCAAAACTTATCGGTTCTCCTTCTTTATTTGGCGGTGCAATTAAAGTAACTTCAATACTCGGATGTAAAACTACAACAGAAAGCTTTCCGTTTACATTTTTAAAGCTCTTTGTAACATTATCGTACCCTTTGTCTTTAAAATTGACCAAATCACCTTCGTTATAATTGCTGATCTCAAAATTTCCTTCCTTATCAGTAATTGAACCAGTATGTTTTATTGTGTAAGAAACGGTAACACCAGGTAATGGTTCTCCGTTAGGATCAACCACTTTTCCTTTTAAAACCGATACTGTTTTTACCATGGTTTTTTCTATGGAAGCTGGTGCAACAGGATAACTTACCTGGCTGGTGATATCATGTGCAACTTCTGTAATCGTGGCATCACTACTGATATTGTCTGAAATTACACGGATCGTTTTCTGTTCGCTCACCGTTGCCGAAGTCAGCACCAGCATGGCGGCAAAAAGCGGTGCCGAAAGCCCGTATTTTAAAAGTGCGGCGCGGCGCGAAGGGTTTTTATGCAGCATCATAATGCGTTGTTTTAAAAGTGATTGGTTAAAAAAACTGTTGGTTAAAGTATTTGGCTCGATGCCCATGCTTTGGCTAAGCAGCAGCATTGCATAATCCGATTTATCAACACCAAAACTGATGGCATCACGGTCGGCAATAAATTCGTGGTTGTATTTGATGGCTTTGCGGTAAAAATAGATCACGGGATTGAACCAGTTTAAGATGGCCAGCACTTCAAACAAAAGCACATCGGCCGAATGCAATTGCGCTACGTGCACCATTTCGTGCTGCAAAATCACGTCTTGTTGCGGCAAACTTTCATCCACCTTAACTTTTCCGAAAAAGGAAAAAGCGCTGCCGGTTTCTGCTGATTGCAGGTAGCGTTTCAACTTCACAAAACGATAAATTAAGCGTGCTAAAAGAAGCATCGTTACCAGCCAGTAAACTGTGGTAAAAAACTGGGAAACGGTAAAACCGCTATCTGTCGAAGGCGTAACCTGGTAAACAAAACCGGGATCAATGTAATAAATGGTTTGCTGTACTTTTTGCGTGATGAACAGGTTTTTCACCCATTCGGCCTGCATCATCGGGATAAAAAAAGACAGGATCGCTGCCGAAACCAAATAAATGCGGTTGAGCATAAAGTAGGTTTCTTTGCGCAAAAGCAATAAATAAAACCCGTAAAACAGCGCCAAATACAGGTTTGCCAGTAAAAGATAGTGCCACCAGTTCATATGTTGTTTATTTGTTTTTAAGTTTCTCGATCAGCTTTAAAATCTCGTCTGCTTCTTTTAGGTCTATTTTTTCCTTCTCCACAAAAAAGGAAAACATGCGTTCTACCGAGTTGTCGAAATAACCGTTCAGCAGTTTATCGGCCGAAAAATTTTGGTATTCTTCTTTCGAGACCAGCGGATAATACTGGTGGCTTTTGCCAAAAGAGTGGTGGGCGATAAAGCCTTTGGTTTCCAAAATGCGGATAAACGTAGAAACCGTGTTGTAGGCAGGTTTCGGTTCGGGCAGTTCTTCAATTACTTCTTTTACAAAGGCTTTTTCCAACTGCCATAATATTTGCATAATTTGTTCTTCGGCGCGGGTTAGTTCTTTAATTTGTTTCATAGGACTAAGGTAGAACTATTATTTTAGTTTTACAACTAGAATTTTAAAAAAGAACTTTTATTAGGAAAAGGCGTTGCACCTCAACTTAAAGGATAAAAACTACATGAAGATAACTTTCCACGGTGCCGCACGAAACGTAACCGGTAGCAAACATTTATTAGAACTGGCAGACGGGACAAAGATTTTGCTGGATTGCGGCATGTTCCAGGGCATGGGCGAAGAAACCGAAGAACTGAACGAATATTTTGGTTTTAAACCGGATCAGGTAGATTACATGATCTTGTCGCACGCGCATATTGACCATTGTGGCTTGATCCCGAGGTTGGTTGCCGAAGGATATGCAGGCCCAATTTTTTGCACTTCGGCCACGATGGATTTGGCGCGGATATTAATGACAGATTCGGCGCGGATCCAGGAACAGGATTCTAACTACAGCAACAAACACCGCCGACAAAAAAACATGCACGAACTAACGCCGCTTTATGTTGAAGATAACGTGGTAGAAGCTTTGCGGCTGTTTAAGATTGTAGAATACGATGAAGAATTTGAAATCACGCCGCGCGTAAAACTAAAACTGACCGATGCCGGGCATATTATTGGCAGTGCTGCCGTGCATTTGACCATTTTGGAAGATGGCAAATTTACCAATCTTACTTTTAGCGGAGATATTGGCCGGTACGATGATTTATTGCTGAAAAACCCGCAGCCTTACGAGCAGTCGGATTATATCATTTTAGAATCCACTTATGGCGATTCTTTGCACAAAGATTTAGCACCGGTAGAAGACCAGTTGAAAGAAATGATCGAGCAAACCTGTTTGATAAAAGGCGGAAAACTGATCATTCCGGCTTTTAGTGTTGGCCGTACACAAGAATTGTTGTATGCTTTAAATGCTTTGGAATTAAAAGGCGTTTTGCCGGACGTGCCTTATTATGTAGATAGTCCGCTTTCCGAAAAAGCAACACAAGTTTTAAAAAACCATCCCGAAGTATATAATAAAGAGGTGCAAAAAGTACTTCAGGTTGATGCCGACCCTTTTGCTTTTAAAGGCTTAAAGTTTATCGAGATGGTGGAAGAATCCAAAGCGTTGAATGACGACCCGCGGCCTTGCGTTATCATTTCTGCATCCGGTATGGCCGAAGCCGGGCGCGTAAAACATCACATCAAAAACAATATCAACAACCAGCGAAACACCATTTTGATGGTGGGTTATTGCGAGCCGAATTCGTTGGGCGGGCATTTAATCAACGGCGATAAATGGGTTTCGATTTTTGGCGAAGAATACCAGGTGATGGCCGAAGTGCAGGTAATTAAATCCATGAGTGCGCACGGCGATTACAATGATTTGCTTCATTTTTTAGCTTGCCAGGACCCGAAAGAAGTAAAAAAAATATTTTTGGTGCACGGCGAATACAAAGTGCAGCAAAACTTTGCCGAACGGATCAAAACCTACAATTTTAAGGAAGTGGAAATCCCGGAACAGCATGAAACGGTGGAGTTGTGAAGGAGGTTTTAAGGTGAAGGGTTGAAAGGAGAAAGGCAGCCGCATTGTCATCCTATGTTTGTGATACGATAGGAAAGCAATTAAATAAGGGATAA
>CAXTKQ010000164.1:0-6245 GCA_964244955.1 uncultured Sphingobacteriaceae bacterium
AAAAACGGCCGTGCGCCTGCTGCTCGTGGGTTCGCTGCCGGTTTTTCTGGTTGGTTTGGCGCATGATTATACTACGTTTTTACTGTTCCGTTTGGCCATCGGCATGATTGGCGCTTCGTTTGTCATCACCCAATACCACACCTCCATGATGTTTGCGCCCAACATCAAAGGCACGGCAAACGCGGTAACCGGCGGCTGGGGAAACCTGGGCGGAGGCGTAACCAACATGGTGATGCCGCTGATTTTTGCTGCCATCGTGGGTTTCGGTTATACCAAAGCCGAAGCCTGGCGTTATGCCATGATCGTTCCGGGAACGATGATGCTCATCATTGCTTTTTTGTATTGGAAATATACCAAAGACACACCGTTGGGCAACTTCAATGAAATTGGGCATGTAAAAACAGCATCGGCAAAAACAGACTGGAGCGTACTGGCCGACTGGCGTATTTGGGCTTTGACCCTGGCTTACGCAATGTGTTTCGGCATGGAAATCACCTTCGATAACGTGGCTTCCTTGCACTTCGTGGATACATTTCACTTGTCGCAAAGCAATGCCGGTTTTTGGGCTGGCGTTTTTGGAATGATGAATATTTTCGCCCGCGCTTTGGGCGGTTTTGCTTCGGATAAAGTTGGTTTTAAGTTTGGCATGAAAGGAAAAGGCTTGCTGCTGGCCGGTATGCTGCTGTTGGAAGGATTGGGTTTGCTGCTTTTTGCACAGGCCGGGAGCTTGGTGGTTGCCATCATCACGATGCTGACGTTTGCGCTTTTCCTCAAAATGTCTAACGGTGCCACTTACGGCATTGTGCCTTTTATCAACACCAAAAATGTAGGCATGGTGAGCGGCGTGGTTGGCGCAGGCGGAAACCTGGGCGGCATGCTGTTCGGCTTTTTGTTCAAATCCGAAACGATCACTTACGTACAGGCATTTACTTATATTGGTTTTGCTGTGATTGCCGTTGCGCTGATCGTGCTGGTTACGCGCTTCTACAAAATAGAAACCTCGGAAGAAACGGATATGGATTTTAGTTCGGTAAAAGTAGCATAAGGAAAAACACAATGCTTCTTTTAGCACATAAAATTTTGTGTTTGCCGATCATATAGATTTCTAAACAAAAATCGAATGCCCGCAAAGGATAAAGAAATAAACCGTTACGCTTCTACCTGCTGCTATTGTGGCGTGGGTTGCGGCGTGGTGGTGAGCAAGGAAAAGAATGGCACGATCACTTTAGAAGGCGATCAAAACCATCCGGTGAACAAAGGGATGCTTTGCAGCAAAGGCTTGAACCTGCATTATACCGTAAACGATAAAAGCGACCGGCTGCTGTACCCGCAAATGCGCTACAACAAAAGTATGCCGTTGCAGCGCGTAACCTGGGACGAAGCGATGGAACGCACCGCCGCCGTTTTTAAAACTTTTATCGAAAAGTACGGGCCGGATTCGGTTGCTTTTTACGCTTCCGGGCAATGTTTGACCGAAGAATATTACGTGCTGAACAAGCTGATGAAAGGCTTTATCGGCAGCAACAACATGGATACCAATTCGCGTTTGTGCATGAGCAGCGCCGTTGCAGCCTATAAAATTGCTTTGGGCGAAGACAGCGTGCCGATTTGTTATGACGACATTGAACTGGCGGACTGCTTCTACGTTACCGGCGCCAACCCGGCCTGGTGCCATCCAATTTTGTGGCGGCGGGTAGAAGCGCACAAAGCAGCGCACCCGGAAGTGAAAATTATTGTGGTTGACCCGCGCGTTACCGATTCTTGCGCGCTGGCCGACCTTCACCTGCAAATCAATCCCGGAACGGATATTATTTTGAACCATGCCATCGGCCGTTTACTGATTGAAAACGGTTTTGTGGATTCGGGTTTCGTAGCCCAACACACGCAAGGTTACGAGGATTATGCAAGAAGTGTTTTTGGCAAAACGATCAGCGAGGCCGCTGAAATTTGTGGCATAAAAGAAGCATCGCTCCGTTTGGCGGCGCAATACATTGGCGAGGCGCAAGGTTTTATTTCGATGTGGACAATGGGCCTGAACCAAAGTTCCATCGGCGTAAACAAAAACCTCAGCCTCATCAACTTAAACCTCATTACCGGGAAAATCGGGAAACCAGGTTCCGGTCCGTTTTCGCTGACCGGCCAGCCAAATGCGATGGGCGGCCGCGAAGTTGGCGGAATGGCCAATATGTTGCCCGCGCACCGCGACATGGGCAACCCACTTCATCGAAAGCAAGTGCAGGATTTTTGGGGCGGAACTATCATCTCACCAAACCCCGGTTTTACCGCAACCGAAATTTTTGAAGCGTTGAACGATGGCCGGTTAAAAGCGGTTTGGATCATCTGCACCAATCCGTTAACCAGTTTGCCCAACGTCCGGCTGGCAGAAGAAGCATTGAAAAAAGCCAAGTTTGTGGTCGTTCAGGAAATCAGCAACAAACCGGAAACCCTGAAATTTGCCGATGTGGTTTTGCCGGCCGCTGCTTGGACGGAAAAAGAAGGCACGATGACGAACTCTGAAAGGCGCATCAGCTACCTGGCAAAAGTTTTGGAACCGCCGGGCGAAGCTTTGCCGGATATGGAAATCACTTGTCGTTTTGCCCAAAAAATGGGTTTTCCGGGTTTCGGTTTTGCATCGGCAGCCGAAGTTTTTAAAGAACATGCACAGCTTACGGCCAAAACCAATATTGACATCAGCGCTTTGGATTACAACCTGTTAAAAGCGCAAAAAACAGTGCAATGGCCGTACCGAAAAAAAGGTGCGCCGCAAGGCACAGCACGTTTGTTTACCGATAACCAGTTTTACACGCCCACCAAAAAAGCAGTGATAAAAACAGTATCGGAAGGTTTCATCAGCGAAAAACCCGATGCTGATTTCCCGCTTGTGCTAACAACCGGTCGCATCCGCGACCAATGGCACACAATGAGCAAAACCGGAAAAGTGAGCAAGCTGAACAAACATATTGCAGAAGCTTATTTGGAAATCCACCCGGAAGACGCAGAACAAATCAACATAAAAGAACAAGATTTAGTAACCGTGAAATCGCGCCGCGGGGAAGTGCGCGTCAAATCAAAGCTCAGTTCTTCCATCAAACCTGGCGTTGTTTTTCTGCCGATGCATTGGGGCAAAATCTTAAACAATGATTTAAACCGCGCCAACAACCTGACGAACGATTTGGTTGACCCAGTTTCTAAAGAACCCGATTTTAAGTTTTGTGCCGTTCATGTCGAAAAATATAGTAAACCTGTTCAACGCATCGTCATTATTGGTGCCGGTGCCGGTGCTTTCGGTTTTGTAAAATCGTACCGCGAACTAAACCAGGAAGACGAGATTATCATCTTCAGCAAAGAAAACCACCCTTTTTATAACCGCGTGATGCTGCCCGACTACATCAGCGGCGAACAAAGCTGGCAGCAGTTGGTGAAGATGACGGACGAGGAAGAACCGGGCTACAACATCCGTTTGCTGCGTGGCGTAAGCGTGGAAAAGATTGACCGCGAAGCAAAGTTTGTGCTTGATTCGCGCGGCATTAAAACCAATTACGATGTGCTGGTGATTGCAACCGGTAGCCGTGCATCTGTCCCAAAAAACATACCTGCTTTGCCCGGCATTTTTACCATGCGCAGCCGTACGGATGCCGATAGTTTTAAACAACATTTGCCAAAAAACGCCCATGTGGTTATTGCTGGCGGAGGTTTGCTGGGGCTTGAAATGGCAGCTTCCCTCCGGGAAATAGGCATCAAAATAACTCTGGTGCACCGCGTTTCGCGCTTTTTAAGCAAGCAGTTGGATACTTTGGGCAGCCAGTTGCTGCACGAAGAAATGGCCGACCAGGGCTGCGATATTTTTTACAACGATGAAGTGCAACTGTTTTACGGCCGCTCTAAACTCACCGGCGTGGGTTTAAAAAGCGGCCGCAAAATCAATTGTGATGCCATGGTTTTGGCCATCGGCACTACACCAAACTTAGAACTGGCGCGCGATTGCGGCCTGGTTTGCAAACGCGGCGTTTTAGTAAACGAACGCCTGCAAACCAATGACCCTGCCATTTATGCCAACGGCGAGATTGCAGAATTCAAAGATAACCTGTACGGCATCACCGCAGCGGCCGAGCAGCAGGCACACATTGTTGCCCGTTATTTAAGCGGCGATATTGCGGCTTTTTACCAGGGCAGCTTGCTGATGAACATCATTAAAATCCATGGTTTCGATTTGTGCAGCATTGGCCTGACGGAATGCCCCGAAGGCAGCGGTTATGAAGAGATTGTGTTTATTGACAAAGCCAAACGCTATTACAAAAAGTGCATCGTTTACCAGGATAAATTGGTTGGCGCAATTTTAATCGGCGATAAAAACGAGTTCCTGGAGTTTAAAGAACTGATTGCCAGCCAGACAGAACTCAGCGGTAAACGCCTGCAATTGCTGCGCAGCGGAAAAAAAGCGGAACCGGTTTTAGGGAAATTAGTATGTAGTTGCAACCATGTGGGTGCCGAAAACATCTGCCAGAAAATCAAATCCGGCTGCACCGGCTTAAAGGAACTGAGCGCGGCAACGGGCGCGGGAACTGGCTGCGGCTCTTGCCGGCCGGAAGTAAAACGGATTTTGGAAGAATATTTAGAAGCCAACCTGCTGGAAAAAGCAGTGTAAAAACCGATGGAAGAAACAACCGGACACCTGATCAAAGTTAACCTGCCGGGCGGGTTAATTTCGCCGGGCGATTTGCAGGAAGTGCTGGCCATTGCCGAAAAATCTGGCGCAGGCGAAGTGGTTTTTGGCAACCGCCAGCAACTTTTTTTTAGGGTAAAAGAAGCATTGCTGGAAGATTTGCACCACGAACTGCTGATGGCCGACATCCATTACGAAGTGGATGCCGACGAACACCCAAACATGATGAGTTCGTATGTTACCGATGATATTTTTGACCATCCGGGCTGGCTACGCGAAGGGGTTTATAAAGATATTTTCGACCTGTTTGACCATCAACCCAAACTCAAGGTCAACCTGGTGGCCGCCAACCAAACCTTTGTCCCGTTTTTTACTGGCAACTTCAATTTTATTGCTTCCGAAGTGAGCAACTATTGGTTTTTATACGTCCGCTTTCCCAAAACCAACCAGTTGTATTGCTGGCCGTCGTTAATTTATTCCGAAGATATCCCAACCTTAAGCAAACTGATCGAAAGCCATATTCTGGAAAACCGCGACCTGTTTTTTGATCGGCCAAACATCAACGCCGAAAAACTGCTTTACCAAAAAATTACCGGTAAAAACAGTATGCCCGTCCAGCCAATCCAGCAACCGCTAAAGCTGCCCGACTTTTCTTTGCCTTATTACGAGGGCTTTAACAAGTATGGAAACAACAAACTGTGGCTCGGCATTTACCGGCGGAACGAAACTTTTGCCATCGCCCTTTTAAAAGATATTTGTAAACTTTGTTTAAAAACCCGTATCGGCCAGTTGCACATCACGCCTTGGAAATCAGTGGTGGTAAAGGAAATTGCACCTGCCGACCGCCACTTTTGGGGGAAAATACTGGACCAGCACCGCATCAACGTGCGCCATGCTTCCAACGAGCTGAACTGGCAGTTGGAAGACAATTGTGCCGAAGGTTTGCACTTGAAGCAGGAACTGGTAAAACAGTTTGAGGAAGCCGACCTGCGCACTTACCGCCTTTGTTTCGCCATCAAAACACATTTAAAGTCGGGTTTATTTGGTTCGGTCATCATCCGGAAACTGCTTGAAGTTGAAACGGAAGCACAGTTTGAAATTTTGCACACGCCGGATTTCAACCCCAACAATAAAACCCTGACTGTTTACAAAAGCCATTTGAAACAGGCAGAACTTGGCCGCGAACTAATTGCTTTGTGCGATAGTTATTACAGTTTATCTGCTTTGGAAGAACCCATCGCCACGGAAAAGCCTGTTGCAGAAAGCGGTGCAAACGCAACCACGTACTTCGTTTACCAGTGCAAAAACTGCCTCGGCCTATACGATGAAGCCTGGGGCGATGAAGCAAACGGCATCGCAGCCGGAACTGGTTTTGCCGCTTTAACCGCTTACCCCTGCCCCACCTGCGACTCGCCCAAAGAAGATTTTGTCAGGATAGAAAGGGCAACGGCGGTTTTTTAAATTGACGGGGGTTTAAGAAAAATTGTTATTGTTGTTGCCCTTAGTAGCTTCTTGTTTTTGTTGGAATGGCAGGGCAGTTTGCAGGTCGTCGCCCAGGCGCACAAGGCTGAACGGGTGCGCG
>CAXTKQ010000165.1:0-6023 GCA_964244955.1 uncultured Sphingobacteriaceae bacterium
TTATTTGCTTCTAAACACAGTTCATTTCGACCAACGGGAGAAATCTTCTTTCAACTTGTAATATATTGCTTTGAGGAAGATCTCTCCTTTGGTCGAGATGACAAAGCGGCAAACTAAAACAAACGCCACTTCTTTTTCACCAGCACAAAAATGCCATCTTCCCGAACTTCAATCGGAAACGTATCAATATAATCGCCTTGCCCGGCTGCTCCCCGTCCGGTTTCTAAATTGTATTCATAACGGTGAAGCGGACAAATCAGGTTTCCATCTTTGCACCAACCGCCTGCCAGTTCTCCTCCGGCATGTGGGCATTTTGAAGAAACTGCGTAAAACTTTCCTTCAACATAAACTAAGCAAATATCATGGCCACCAGCTTTTACTTTTCGTACCGATGCTTCTTTTACCGGCATATTTTCGGCAACTTTTACCCATTCCGGCATCAGTATTCTACTTTCAGGTTCATCAACTGCGGCGTTTTTACAATTTCTTCAAAAGTACTGCTTAACGTTAACTGCTTTTTATCGGGCGATAATTTTGCTTTTGCATTTCCGGTTTTTTTGACCGGCCGCGGAAAGTGCATGATCACCGAATAAGGCATATCAATCAGCGCGGCTTTGGCCATGTTGTACATGGCTTCATTCTGTTTAAAATATTTTCTAAATTTTACGGTATCCACTTTTCTGGAAAAGTGTTTGGTGCTGATATCGTAGTTAAAATAATCTTCGTTGATGCCCATGCCCCCGCTGCCTGAACTGGCCTGTATCACCTGCGGATCACTAATCAATTGTCCTATTTTTTGCTGCTGGGCAATATTTGAAATGTGCGTTAAAAAATATTTTACCTCTTTCGGGCTTTTCGCTTCGTACTGCACGCTGGCCAGCATCTGTTTGTTTTTCAGGTTTAGTTTGAGGTGCAACAAAGTTGCCCGCGCCAAATCAACCTGGTCATTGTTTAATTTTTTACGTTCGGCTTCGGTCAGATCACTATAAAAATTGATGGCCGTATCTTTCGGCATTAAATATGAAGGCGACTGGCGGACAGAATCGGGCAGCAAATTAGAAAGTACCGAAACCGCTTTGCCCATATTAAAAATATAATTGATTTTGCAAGAGCCGTTTTTTTGAAAAACATAACGCTCTTCTACATTGGCGCACGAAAAAAACACCGATAAAAGAAGCATCAGTACCAGAAAATAAAGTTTGTTCACGCGCAATTTAATTTGGAAGTAATAATACAGATTTCACTGGCATTAACGTAAACATTCTGTCTGAAAACCCAGCCTTTAGAAACCGTTGCAGTCCTAATGTTTATATTTGCACGGTGATAATGACTTTAACAAAACCGGCCAGCGATACGATGCTTCCTTTGATGGAAGAATTTTATACCATTCAGGGTGAAGGCTTTAACACTGGAAAAGCTGCTTATTTTATCCGTTTGGGCGGTTGCGATGTGGGCTGTCCCTGGTGCGATGTGAAGGAAAGCTGGGATGCCGCGCAACATCCGCTCACTTCGGTTGATACGATTGTGGCAAATGCAGCCCAACATCCGGCAAAAGCCGTGGTGGTTACCGGCGGCGAACCGTTGATGTATAATTTAGATTATCTGACGGAAGAATTGCAGAAACAAGGCATCAAAACGTTTATCGAAACTTCCGGCGCGTACCCGCTTTCCGGTTCCTGGGATTGGATTTGCCTTTCGCCCAAAAAATTTAAAGCGCCAACGCCTTCGGTTTTAGCTGCTGCGGATGAACTGAAAGTGATCGTTTTTAATAAATCGGATTTTAAATGGGCCGAAGAACATGCCAATTTGGTTGCTGCCGATTGCAAATTGTACCTGCAGCCAGAATGGTCTAAAGCTGCTTTGGTTACGCCGCTGATTGTGGATTACGTGATGCAAAACCCGAAATGGGAAGTTTCGCTGCAAACGCATAAATATTTGAACATTCCTTGATATGTTTTTAACTTGGTTTCGTATAAACCAATTGTGATGCGATACCTGTGGATACTTCTTTTATGCCTGCCTTTTTCGGTTTTGGCGCAGCGGCAATATGCAACCAATAACAAAGAAGCCATCAAGTTTTATACGCTGGCCAACGAGAGCATCAATTACCAGCAATACGATAAAGCGGCCGATTTGCTGAAACAAGCCATTGTCGCCGATGACGAATTCACGGATGCGCATTACCAGTTGGGCAGCGTTTATCTTTACACACACCAGTACCTGGAGGCTTCCGTGCAATACTTAAAAACCATTGCCCTCAACCCAAACTTTAACCGTGCGGTTTATTTGAATTTAGGGAACGTAAATATCATGTTGGGGAAATATGCCGAGGCAAAAGAAGCATTGCAGCATTATTTAACTTTTAATGAAATCCAACCGAAAGACCGCACAACGGCTCAAAAACTGATTACGGATTGCGATTTTAGTTTGCAAGCCGTACAGCATCCGGTTGATTTTAAGCCGGTTAATTTGGGCACTTCCATCAATACCAGCGCGGACGAATATTTGCCAAATGTTACTGCGGATGAAAGCACTATTATTTTTACGCGGAAAATCGGCAATAATGAGGATTTCTACCAAAGCAAAAAACTAAACGGGAAATGGACAAACGCAGTTGGTTTAAGTGCTAAAATCAACACGCCTGAATTTAATGAAGGCGCGCAATCTTTAACCCAAGACGGTCAATATTTATTCTTTACCGGCTGCAACCGACCAGATGGTTTGGGCCGATGCGACATATTTTTATCCCGTAAAAACAGTATCGATTGGGACAAGCCTTTTAATTTGGGCGCGCCAATCAATACACCAGGTTGGGAGTCGCAACCTTCCATCAGCGCGGATGGAAAAACTTTGTATTTTGTCAGCCTGAGAAAAGGCGGTTATGGCGGCTATGATATTTGGAAATCAACCATCACCGAAAAAGGCTGGAGCGAACCGGAAAACCTCGGCCCAAACATCAACACGCCTTACGATGAGCAATCGCCTTTTATCCACCCGGACGACCAAACTTTGTATTTTTCTTCAAACGGCTGGCCGGGTTTGGGCAGTAAAGATTTGTTTTTGAGCCGGAAAGGCAAAGACGGAAAATGGCAAAAGCCGGAAAATTTGGGTTATCCTATCAATTCCAGCGGTGATGAAAACGGGTTGACGCTTACTGCAAATGGCTCTTATGCTTTTTTCTCTTCCAATAATTTGAAAGGTGCCGGCGGTTATGATATTTACACCTTTGAAATGCCCGAAAACCTGCGCCCGAACGTGGTAACGTATGTAAAAGGAACCGTAAAAGATGCCAAAAGCAAACAGGCGATTGATGCCGATGTGCAGATTATAGATTTGAAAACCAACCAAACCATTTTTCAAAATGTAAACGCTTTAAACCAGGGCCAATTTTTGGCCACGTTGCCTATTGGCAAAGATTATGGTTTGAACATTTCCCGCCCGGGTTATTTGTTTTATTCGGAAAATTTCTCGCTGGCCAACCAAAAAGTTGGAAAACCTTATAATATTGATGTGGCTTTGCAGGCGATTGAAGTAGGCAATAAATCGGTGTTGCGGAATATTTTTTTCGACACGAACAAATCAGAATTGAAGCCGGAATCAAAAACAGAATTGAACAAATTGATCGGTTTTATGAGCTTGAATCCAAAAGTAACCATCGAAATTTCTGGCTTTACGGATAATGTTGGCGATGCAAAATCAAATCAAATCCTTTCCGAAAACCGGGCAAAAGCGGTGCAGCAATATTTGATTGCCAATAAAGTTGCTGCCGCAAGGTTAACGTTTAAAGGTTATGGCGCAATGCAACCGGTTGCCCCAAACACAACCGAAGAAGGCCGGAGCAGAAACCGAAGAACGGAGTTTAAGATTGTATCGTTTTGACCAATGCTTCTTTTACCAATAAAAAATTGTTGGTTGGTTATGAATGTTAGAAGACAGATTTTACAGGCATAAAAGAAGCATTGCAAATAAATACAATGCTTCTTTTATCAGTATTAATTTCCTAATTCCGACATAAACTTGATGCGCATCAATTGCAGTTCTTCGTGCGTGTAATCATCAGAACCCAATTCTTTTAGAGCGTCTTCAATCGAATCAGCTTCTGCTTTTCGGAAGTAACCGAAAACCTCTTCCTGCCGGTCTTCATCAATCAAATCATCAATGTAATAACTTAAATTAAGTTTGGTTCCGGAGTTTACTATGGATTCGATTTCCCGCAAAATATCTTCGTAAGATAAGCCTTTGGAAGAAGCAATATCTTCCAAAGCAATATGGCGGTCAATATTTTGGATGATCGAAACTTTAATGGCCGATTTATTGGCGGCAGATTTTATAACGAGATCAATCGGGCGGTCAATATCGTTTTCTTCTACATATTTCTTAATCAGCTCGGTAAAAGCAGTACCAAACTTCATGGCTTTGCCAGTTCCAACACCCGAAATCTGCTTCATTTCGTCCAGTGTAATTGGGTAATGCGTACACATTTCTTCTAACGAAGGATCCTGAAAAATCACAAACGGCGGCAGGTTTTTTTGCTTCGCGATCTTTTTACGCAGATCCTTCAGCATTTGCAGCAGTTGCGTATCTAAAACGGCAGAGCCTTGCGGTGTATCATCTTCAGACGCATCATCATCCGTTGGACCCATTGGCCGGTTTAGCACCCATTTTTGTTCGTACGGGTTTTGCAAATAATCTTTGCCGAGGTCGGTTAACCTTAACAAACCGTAATAATCAATATCTTTTGCCAGAAAGTTGTTGAGCAACGCCTGCCGCATCAACGATTTCCACAGGTTTTCGCCTTCTTCCACGCCCGAACCAAATTCTGGCAATAAATGATGCTCGTAATTATGGATTTGCGGGTTGTCAACGCCCATTAAAACGCTGATGATGTGATGGTCGTCAAACTTTTCGCCCAGCTTCACAATCAGGTTCAACGCTTTCAGCAAAGGTTCTTCTACATTGAAAAACTCTTTTTGTGCGCGGCAATTATCGCACATATTATGGCAATCTTTTGCATCAAAGTTCTCACCAAAATAATGCAGGATTTGCTTCCGCCTGCAAACGGCAGATTCAGCATAATCAATTACTTCTTTTAAAATCTGAGTTCCAATTTCGCGCTCGGCAACGGGTTTGTCTTTCATAAACTTTTGCAGTTTATCAATATCTTTTTCCGAATAAAAAGACAAACAAATGCCTTCGCCGCCATCTCGGCCGGCGCGGCCAGTTTCCTGGTAATAGCCTTCCATGCTTTTTGGCACGTCGTGGTGGATCACATACCGAACATCCGGTTTATCAATGCCCATCCCGAAGGCGATCGTCGCCACAATTACGTCCACGTCTTCCATCAAAAATTTGTCCTGCGTATCGGCACGCACTTTCGGGTCTAAACCCGCGTGATAAGGCAAAGCTTTGATGCCGTTCAGGTTTAAAGCTTCGGCAACTTCTTCTACTTTTTTACGGCTCAAACAGTAAATAATACCCGATTTTCCCTGGTGCTGCTTTACAAAACGAACGATTTCTTTCAATACGTTTCGCTTGGCGCGGACTTCATAATATAAATTGGTGCGGTTGAAGGAAGATTTGTACAAAAGCGCATTGTTCATTTGCAGGTTCTTCTGAATGTCCTGCTGCACTTTTGGCGTTGCGGTTGCGGTCAACGCGATAATCGGGATATTATCGCCGATGTTGCTGATCACCTGGCGGATTTTTCGGTATTCAGGCCGGAAATCATGGCCCCATTCCGAAATACAATGCGCTTCATCAACAGCTACAAATGAAAGTTTTACCAGTTGCAAAAAATCTACGTTTTCCTGCTTGGTCAAAGATTCGGGCGCAACATAGAGCAGCTTTGTTTTGCCGGTAATCACGTCTTCTTTTACCCGTGCAATTTCTGTTTTGTTTAACGAGGAATTGAGGAAATGCGCCGTACTGTCTGATCCGCCAAAAGCGCGCAACTGGTCAACCTGGTTTTTCATTAGTGCAATCAGCGGCGAAATAACGATTGCCGTGCCTTCACTCATTAAAGC
>CAXTKQ010000166.1:0-5966 GCA_964244955.1 uncultured Sphingobacteriaceae bacterium
GTATGTTATTGGTTACACGTTCAACATCATGACGTTGGGCGCCATTGCCGCCGCCATCGGTTTAATTATTGACGATGCAATTGTGGTGGTCGAGCAAATCCACCGCACGCACGAAGAACATCCCGAAGAACCAACGCGCAACCTGCTGCAAAAAGCCATTGATTATTTGTTTCCGGCGATGGTCGGTTCTTCTATCAGCACCATCGTTATTTTTATTCCTTTTATATTAATGAGTGGTGTGGCGGGCGCGTATTTTAAAGTGATGACGAATACGATGATTATTACCTTAGTCTGCTCCTTTTTCGTTACCTGGATCGGATTGCCGGTGATTTATCTCCTGTTAAGCAATACCAAAAAAAGGGTGGTAAAAGAAGCATTGGCACACAACGTAAAACAGCAACGCTGGGTTTCGTTTTTCATTTTGCGGCCTGTAATCAGCTTTGCCATCATGCTGTTTTTACTGGCAATAATTGTGTTTGTTCCGGGAAGATTGGCAACCGGTTTTTTGCCGGACATGGATGAAGGCAGCATCGTGCTGGATTACAGTTCGCCGCCCGGGACTTCGCTGGAAGAAACCGACCGGATGCTGCGCGAAGTGGAAAAGATCATCATCAAACAACCGGAAGTTGCGGCTTATTCGCGCCGCACCGGAACGCAAATGGGCTTTTTTATTACCGAACCAAACCGTGGCGATTACCTCATCCAGCTTAAAAAACAACGCGATAAAACCACAGAAGAAGTGAGCAGTGATTTGCGGAAGCAGATTGAAACTTCGCAACCGGCTTTGCGGGTAGATTTCGGACAAGTGATTACGGATATGCTGGGCGATTTAATGACTTCGGCACAACCCATCGAGATTAAGGTTTTTGGCGATAACCAGCAAAAATTGCAAGCATTATCCAAACAAGTTGCCGCCGCCGTAACCGCCGTAAAAGGAACGGCCGATGTTTTTGATGGCATCATGATTGCCGGCCCAGCCGTCAGCATCGTGCCGGATTACAGCAAGCTGGCGCAGTACGGCCTCACGCCTGCCGGTCTACAGTTTCAGGTGCAAACGGCTTTGGAAGGCAATGTGATTGGCAGTTTGTACGAAACGCAGCAGCTTTCGCCCATCCGCATGGTTTATCCCGGCAACCGCAGTTTGAGTGTGGAAGGCATCAAGAACATGAATTTGTTTTTGAACAATGGCCAGCAAATACCAATCTCCGGACTGGCGAACGTAGAACTGCGTGCCGGCGATGCCGAAATTGAACGCGAAAACCTGCAATCCATGGGCGTGATCAGTGCGCGTTTAGAAAACAGCGATTTGGGAACGGTGATGCCCGCCATCCAAAAAAACATTGCCGAAAAAGTGAACCTGCCGCAAGGCTACCACGTGGAATACGGCGGCGCATATGCCGAGCAGCAGCAATCGTTTAAAGAACTGCTCATCATCCTCATCACTTCCAGTTTGCTGGTTTTTGGGGTGATCCTGTTTTTATTCAAACAATTTCGGATTGCGCTGCTCATCCTCGTCATCGGCGTGCTGGGCATTGCCGGCAGTTTCCTGGCTTTGCTCCTCACCAACACACCTTTAAACGTAGGCAGCTATACGGGTTTGATCATGATTGTAGGCATCATCGGCGAAAACGCAATTTTCACTTTCTTGCAATTTAAACAAAGCATGCTGCAAAGTACGGTGGATGAAGCCGTTGTTTATTCCATTTCTACCCGCCTTCGCCCTAAACTGATGACGGCTTTGGGTGCCATCATTGCACTTTTGCCTTTGGCTTTGGGCATCGGTGCAGGCGCACAATTACACCAGCCGCTGGCCATTGCCGTGATCGGCGGTTTTGTGGTGGCGATGCCTTTGCTGCTGATCGTTTTGCCAAGTATGATCCGTATTTTGTACCGAAATGAAACTGCGCAGTCTATTCAGAATCTATCAGAAACAAATGCTGATATCACCAGCAAACAATAACTTAGTTTATCACTATCTTTACATTAATGGTAAAACGGGTTTATGTAGATACATCTGTGATGGGTGGGCAGTTTGACAAAGAATTTTCTGTTGCAACTATTCCCTTCTTCGAAGCTGTGGAACGAGGGAATTTCAAAGTTATTATTTCGGACCTTTTAGAAGCCGAACTGTTAAGGGCACCAAAACAAGTTAAAGGATTTTTGGAGGCCATTCCTTTTCAACAAATTGAGCGGGTTAAATTGACAGAGGAAGCAGCTAACCTGGCGAACCAATATATACAAGCTAAAGTTGTTGGACAAACCAGCCGGGCAGATTGCCAACACATTGCTATGGCCACCATTGCAAAAGCAGACGTTTTGGTAAGCTGGAATTTTAAACACATTGTTAATTTGGATAAGATCCGTGGTTACAACGGCATTAATTATCAGTTAGGCTATAATATGATCGAAATCAGAACACCAAAAGAAATTATAAATTATGACGATGCAAGTAGACAACCCGACAATTGAAGGCTTAGTAAAGCAGATGCGTGTCATCCGCGATCAAATAAGCAATGAAATTAAAAACATGACTTTTGAAGAGGAGCGTGCTTTTTTAGACAAATTACTTTTAGACAAAAAGGATGAAAACGATCCTTATTTCAATAAATACAACAAATCAAATTCCTAACATTTTCAGGCTTTAAAAAAATCTTACTTAAAGTAGTTTTTTTGAATTTAATATTTTAACCGATAAAAGAAGTATGAAACCAACCCTCAAATTTTCGCTGATACTGTTTTTATGCAGTATTTCTTTGTTTTCCCGCGCCCAAACTTATGTGGCCGATAAAACTATTCCGCTGACTGGCGACGGCGGTTATGATTATTTGTCGATTGATGCGGCAAACAACCGCTTGTATGTTTCGCACGGAACGGCGGTCAACGTTATAGATTTGGCAACTGAAAAAAGCATCGGCACCATCAGCGATATGAAAGGCGTTCATGGCATTGCCATCGACAACAAATTGAACAAAGGTTTTATCAGTGATGGCCGCGCCAATGCAGTTGTTGCTTTTGACCTGAAAACGTTAAAGACTATCGAAACCATTCCGCTCACTTCGGTTAACGGCCCGGACGCAATTATGTACGACCCTTTTTCCGACCGTGTTTTTACCTTCTGCGGAGAAAGCAACAATGCCGCTGTGATTGATCCGCAAACGATGAAACAGATCGGAACGGTAGCTCTCGGCGGCGGGCCGGAATTTGCCGTGAGCGATGGCAAAGGCAACATCTACAATAATTTAGAGGATAAAAACAGTATGGACGTGATTGATGCCAAAACCCAAAAAGTGCTGAAAAACTTTCCGTTAAACCCTTGTGGCGGCCCAACCGGTTTAGCTTTGGATGCCAAAAACAAACGCTTGTTTACCGTTTGCCGCGAAAACAAAGGATTGAGCGTGGTAGATGAAACCAGCGGCAAAGTGATTGCCACACTTCCCATCGGCACCGGTGTAGATGCCGTTGCTTACGACCCGCAAACCAAACTGGTCTTTGCTTCCAACGGAGACGGAACAGTAACCATCATCAAACAAAAAACTGCCGATGAGTATGCGGTTGTGCAAACTTTAAAAACCCAAGTTCGAGCCAGAACGATGACCCTGGATACCAAAACACATAAAATTTATTTAAGCGTTGCCGATATGGTGGCTGGAACAAGGAATGCCATTCCGGGAACTTTTAAGGTTTTGGTTTATAAGATGGAGTAAAAGTTATTGTTTTTAATTTTGAAAATCCTGCTTTTGATGAGCGGGATTTTTTATACAACAGGATCACATATCTTAAGCTCAAAGGTCGATATTGCAAGTCCAGGCAAACTTTGCTAACTCGTAACTTTGGTGGAAATATAGATTATTAAAAAGTTTTAAATATTGCTTTTAACACTTATGTTAACCATCCACGCAAGCTCAATTTTGTTACACCCATGCGAAAAAGTTTGTGTTAAAAGCGCACTTGTGAAAGTGCCCTTGTTTTTATTTATTAAACTACATTAATTTTATTGCTAACGATATCTTGTTCCTTTACATACAGAATTAAGGGTAAATACAAACACTAACAAGATGAACAATCCACAAACGATTAAAGAGGCCATCATGCTCTATACACAAGCATGGAATGAAAAAGAGCCGGCAAACATTAAAGCAAAAATTGAACGCTGCTGGCCGATGACGCAACCTATGTTGATGCACAAAACCCGCTGGTAAAAGGCATTGACGGCATTACCGATCTTATCACACGGTCGTATGGACAACTGCCGATAAGAACTTTTGGCCTTCCAGCTCAGCCTGAATACCACAATCAGAGCGGACGGTTCAGATGGACACTTGTTCAGCCGGAACAGGAAGACCAGGAGGGGATGGATTACTTTGAATATAACGAGGCAAACCTGATTACCCGCATTGTCGGATTTCCGGGCACATTGGCATAAATAATTAACAAAATATCCGAATAATCTATGAAAACAATTGAGATCAGTCTGGAAAACCTCCGGCTTTCAAAAGAAAAAATACCCGCAAATGTACCTGTGATGATGCTCAATCTGCTCCGTTATAAAGATCAGGCTTACTATGGTGAACAGCACGATCAAAGTACTCCCTCCTCCGGCCGTGACGTTTACTTTCAGCGGTATGTGCCTGCATTTAATCAAGTAGCATCGAACCTCAAGGTAATTGGAATTGCGCCTTTTTGGGTAGGCAACGTGCTTACCAGTTTGGTTGCACCGAATATATAGCAATGGGATGATGTCGTGCTGGTAGCCTACCCTAATTTTGCGGCTTTCTGTCTGGTAGTAGAAAGTGAAGATTACCTTATTCACGCTGCTCACCACCGCCTAGCTGCCCTCGAAGATTGGCGGCTCATGGCGATGGTTAAAATCAACCTGGCATAATCCGTTCAAACACGTTATCTTTACTTGAAAAACGGTTATGCATAACCTGATAACGGCTAATTTTGCCTTGCATGTTTCATTGGATCAGGCAGAAAATGAATACGTCTGCTCAGTACTACAACATAAGTTAGTAAAGAAAAATACGGCGTTACTAACGGCAGGTAAGATATGTAGGTCATTATACTTTGTCAACAAAGGCTGTCTGCGTATCTTTAATAAAAATACCGACGGCACAGAGCATAATGTTTTATTTTGTCCCGAGAACTGGTGGGCTTTTGATATTTCCAGTTTTTTTGGTAAGAAGCCCGCATTTTATGAAATAGATGCACTGGAAGATACAGAAGTTTTTTACCTGGATTATAATGCGCTAGAAGAACTTTTTTTAAAAGTGCCTAAGTTTGAGCGGTTTTTCCGCATCCTGACGCAAAATGGTTTCGCTCTATACCAAAGTCGCGTTACTGCTAATCTTTCAAAAACAGCCGAAGAACGGTATCATCAATTTCAAAAACAGTACCCTAAATTAGAGCTGCGCATCGCCCAAAAACACATTGCATCTTACGTTGGGATAACACCGGTTTTTCTAAGCGTACTGCGCCAAAAAATGAAAACATCCGATAACAGAAACGAAATCCGATACGGTGATGCCGATAACGATAGGTGATCGCAGATTAAAGCTTTGCAAGACTGAGAGCCTGCTTAAATTTCTATCGTAAAAATTTATAGTACTTCTTTTATGCCTATAAATTTTATGTTTGAATAGTATACCGGTACAAAAATTACAAAAAGAACAATGATTTTTATATGGTAAAAGAAGCATTGAAAATATTTGGCTAAAATTTAAACACACTCTTAGCCCTTTCTTGATTATATTTGGGTAGATGAAGCGCTTAAAACACCTTTTTGCTTTCGCCCTTTTGCTGCTGCCTTTGTTGGGCAAAGCGGCTTCTATCCTGATCCCAATGGACGATACGCAAAAAGACCATTTAAAATCTTACGGCGTTGCTTTCTGGGTGTTAAAAAACGGCGAAGAGGTAAGCTGGCTGCTTAATTATCGCGGCGGCAGTTTTATGAGCAAGTATGATAA
>CAXTKQ010000167.1:0-5802 GCA_964244955.1 uncultured Sphingobacteriaceae bacterium
ATAAAATCCGGCTGCGGAACCTTTGGCAGCAACAACTGCTGCGACACTGAAATTTGTGCGGTAAAAGAAGCATCGCCATAAATAAACTGAAATTGTGGAAACCATTTTTCCAGAAAATAAACGCCGGGATGGTTGCCGCAAGTAACCAAAGCTTTCGTCATGCTTCGATCAAACCGTCTTTCATCACCACTTTGCGGTCGCTCATTTCCGCCAAATCCTCGTTGTGCGTAACAATGATAAAAGTTTGCCCAAATTGGTCGCGCAGCGAAAAAAACAGTTGGTGCAGTTCTTTCGCGTTTTTAGAATCCAGGTTTCCCGAAGGCTCATCGGCCAAAATCAACGCCGGATTATTGATTAAAGCACGTGCCACGGCCACACGCTGCTGCTCGCCGCCCGAAAGCTGGTTGGGTTTGTGCTGTTTTCGGTGGCCGAGGTTCAGCATCTCCAGCAATTCTGATGCGCGTGTTTCGGCTTCCAATTTTGTTTTCCCGTTGATGTAAGCCGGGATACAGATATTTTCAATGGCGTTAAATTCGGCCAGCAAATGGTGGAACTGTTTCTGGTTCATCACGCTGGTATCGGCATCGTGCAGCAAGATTTTCCCCGAATCCGGCTTGTCCAAAGTTCCGATAATATTCAGCAGCGAACTTTTTCCGGCACCCGAAGCGCCCACGATACTTACAATTTCCCCGGCGTTCACATCCAGGTCAACACCTTTTAATATCGGCAATTTTCCGTACGATTTTTTGATAGACCTTGCTTTCAGCATCCTGCAAAAATAGGGATACTGTTTATACTGAACAATGAAGAAAATTTGCGATTTGTAAGAATAATTTTGTAACTACGGTTTAAATTGTTCGTTTAATAGATCAATTTCGACACCAATGAACAAGAACATTGCTGCGGGCATTAATATTTAAAAGACAAAAAATTATAATGTTTTTACCAATTCTGTCAGGTTTTTAAATGTTAAAAAATAGTTTCGTAAACAAGGAATATGTTTTTTACTAAAGCTAATTATATTTGAGTTGTGCGTGATCTTCATATAAATTTTGCAGCCTTTTTTGAAACGGCACCACCTACGGTTATTCTTAAACCAGACATTCCAAAATTTACGATACTTGATGTAAACCAAGCTTATGTAGAAGTTACCGGTGCGAAACGGGAAGATATTGTAGGGACAGGTTTTTTAGATGCTTTTCCTGAAAACCCACTCGACCCAGTAACTAAAAATGTACAATCGTTGCGCAACAGTATAACCGAAGCAGTGCTAACAAAAAAACAACACGTACTGCCCAGTCAAAAATATGATATACCGGTTTGGGGAAGTGATCGTTTTGATGTGCGCTACTGGAAAGCAACCAACTCTCCTATTTTGAATGAAGCAGGTGAGGTAGAATATATTGTACATGTTACCCTGGATATCACCAGTGCAGTAGAAGCAGCACAAAAAGAGCGTTTTGCATTTGAAGTAGCCGAAGCACAACGAAAAGTTACGGCGCAGATAGAAGAAAGGCTTCGCCTGGCTATTGATTCGGCCAGCCTTGGCACCTGGTATATTGATGCCGTTACCCGCAAGTTTGTTCCTTCTGTGCGTTTAAAGGAAATGTTTGGCTATTACCCGGATGAAGACATGACTTATGAGGGAGCAATAACGCAAATTCCGGAAGAGCATCAAAACAGGGTGGTTCAGGCTGTAGAAAATGCCATTACAAATAACCAAAGTTATAATATTGAATATCCTATTATAGGCTATCATGACAAAAAGCTACGTTGGGTAAAAGCTACCGGTAAACTATTTACAGTTCAGGAAGACCAGCCTGCTAATTTTTATGGCACGATGGCCGATATTACGGAACACAAACAGAATGAGCAGCGCAAAAACGACTTTATTGCCATGGTTAGCCACGAATTGAAAACACCGCTGACAACTATGAATGGTTACAATCAGCTACTGCTACTAAAAGCCAGGAAAAGTGATGATACATTTTCTGTAAATACATTAGAAAAAGTCCACAAGCAGTTAGACAAGATGACGAAGTTGGTTGAAAGCTTTTTAGACGTATCAAGAGTGGAAGCAGGAAAAATACATATTGAACGTAAACGGTTTGATATGGCCGCCTTGGTTAAGGAGGTTGAGGAAGAAATGACCTCGAACGCTGTTTCAAAGCAAATCGTTTTCAAGCCGGTAGAAACAACCTGGGTTAATGTAGATAAAGATAAGATAGAGCAGGTAATTAATAACTTCATCACTAATGCCGTTAAATATTCACCCCCTGGCTCACCTATACAAGTAGCCTGTGTTACCATGGATGGTTATGCAGAAGTTAGCGTTAAAGATGAAGGTATTGGCATTAAACAAAATGATATTAGCCAGATATTTGACCGCTTTTACCGTATAGAAAACCATCAAACCCAAGCCATATCCGGCTTTGGTATCGGCTTATACATTTGTAAGGAAATTATTGAACGGCATGAGGGAAAAATCTGGGTGGAAAGTGAGTTTGGAAAAGGTTCTGCTTTTTATTTTAGTTTGCCGATTTGTAAAAGTTAAGGAATTTATGTTTATAAAAGCAGCATTATCAGTTTCGAATACTTGCAATTTCTCCGGCTTGCACATCCAGGTCAACACCTTTTAATATCGGCAATTTTCCGTACGATTTTTTGATAGACCTTGCTTTCAGCATTGGGCAAAAATAAGGATATGGTTTTTAGGGAAAGGTTGGTTTGGGAGAAATAGTTTTGGTATTACGCATTTCAACGGTCAGCCACCAAAACCAACAGCCACCAAAACAAATATCAACCTTTACTTGCACTTTCAGCAAGATTTGTGTTGATTTAAACAACCAATTTTTATCCAAAATGAAATGCTTCTTTTACACCTGTTTTTTAATCTTTATGTTTTCAACCGGCCCTTTTACGGCAAAAGCGCAAACGGTCATCCCTTTGTATCCGGGCGCAGTTCCAAATGCTATCAACAACAGTGCGTACCAGGAAGTTAAATCGGGTTCGGAAAACAACATCGGTTACAGCAAAGTAACCAAACCAACGCTCGAAATCTATCTTCCTGCAAAAGATAAAGCAACGGGCGCGGCCATTGTCATTTGTCCGGGCGGCGGTTATGCCTTTCTTTCTTACGACCACGAAGGGACAGAAATTGCAAAAGCTTTTAACGAAATCGGCGTAGCTGCTTTTGTGTTAAAATACCGTTTGCCCAGCGATGCCATCATGAAAGACAAAAGCATCGGGCCATTGCAAGATGCACAAATGGCAATCAAAACCGTGCGCGAAGGTGCCGCAAAATATAACCTCGACCAGAAAAAAGTAGGCATCATTGGTTTTTCGGCCGGCGGAAGTTTGGCTGCTTTGACCGGTTCTCATTTTAATGATGCTAAAATCAGCAACACAAACAACACCAGTTTGCGGCCGGATTTTATGGTGCTGTTGTATCCTGTGATCAGCATGACGGATAGTTTGGCGCACGGCGGTTCGCGCAATAATTTGATCGGGCCAACACCAACAGCAGCACAAATCAAGTATTTTTCTAACGAGCAAAATGTTACGCCAAACACGCCGCCAACTATGCTTGTCCACGCCGAAGATGATAATACAGTGAACGTAAAAAACAGCTTGTACTTTTATGATGCTTTGCTTAAAAACAAAGTTCCGGCAGCCATGATCATTTACCCAAATGGCGGCCACGGTTTTGGTTTGAACAATAAAGCTACGCCCGATAAATGGATGGACCATGTTAAAAACTGGATGATCGGCAACGGCTGGATTAAATAATATGATGCTTCTTTTATCGCATAAAATTTAGTGAAGATGGACACACCTAAAATTGTAAAAAGCGAAATTATAATTGCTGCATCGGCTGCCAAAGTTTGGGACGCATTGGTTAATCCGGCCAAAACTAAAATTTATATGTTTGGTTGCGAAACGGTTTCGGATTGGAAAATTGGAAGCGAACTGCTTTGGCGCGGCGAATACGAAGGCCGGGAAATGGTTTTTGTAAAAGGAAAAATCCTGGAAATGGAGCCGGAAAAATTGCTGAAATATACGGTGATTGATCCTTTTGCTACTTATCCTGATATCCCGGAAAATTATCTCAACGTTACTTATTTGTTAGAAAGTAAAGGTTCGCAAACCAAACTTACCGTAATTCAAGACGGGTTTGAAACTGCTGCCGAAGGCGAAAAAAGGTACAAAGATGTTTACAACAATGGAAAAGGTTGGGACCCAATTTTAATGCAGATAAAAGAAGTAGCGGAAACGGATTAAGTTAGATTTTGGATGAAAGCAACCCAAATCACCGAAAATGTTTTTCAGTTAACGCTTCCCATTGTTAATGTTTTTTTGGTAGATTATCCTGCCGGTTTAATTTTGATTGATACCGGCCCAAAAGGCAGCAAAGAGTTGATTTTTCAAGGCATCCGGCAAATCGGAAAACAGCCGGAAGATTTAAAATTTGTTATCCTCACCCATGCCCACCACGATCATTCCGGTGGATTGGCTTCCATTTTAAAATCTGTTCAAGCTGCGGTTTACACTTCTGCGCTTTGTGCCAAAATGATTGCGAAGGGAATTGCTTTTCAGCCCAAATCAAAAATGTTGGCTTTTTTGCTGCGGTTGGTTACCATGAACGGAAAGCTGAACTTGCAGTTTTTATACATCCAACCGGTAAAAACAAATATCAAAATTGTGTCGGAAGGCGATTGCATTCCGGATGCAAATGGCTTGGAAGTAATCAACGCGCCCGGACATTGCGCCGAACAGATCGCCCTTTTTTACCCGGTAAAAGAAGTATTGCTTTTTGCTGCGGATGCCGCCGAAAACGAAATGCAACTGAAACCCGCTTTTGCTTATCAATCTAAAAGGGTTAATCAACTTACTTTGCAAAAACTAACTGCTTTTCCTTTTGATATTGTGGTTTTTGGTCATGGAAAAGCTGCAACGAAAGCAGAATTTGAAAAAATGGCAGCTTTTAAAGCTTGAAAACTACTTTAGTTGATTGATTTGGATTAAAATTGCCATTAAACTAAGCTCGGTTTAACTCATTTTTAAAATAAATTGCAATTAAAGCAGTAATAATTTATCTTTAAGGAATTAATTTCATCCTGTATCAATAAAAATTGGTTTGAAATCTGTTTCACGAAGGGAATTTTTAAGTAAAGGCGCAATGCTGGCCGGCGGTGCTTATCCGGCCATGTTGGCTTTAGGCATGTTAAAAGCCGCGCCTGCCCATGCTTTTAATTTGGAAGGAAGCGGTGCCGGCAAAAAAGTAGTTATTCTGGGCGGTGGTTTGGCGGGAATGACAACGGCTTACGAACTAAGCAAATTAGGTTATAATTGTACCATTTTGGAAGCCCGCGAACGTGCAGGCGGCCGTTGCTGGAGCATCCGCAAAGGCAGTATCAACAACGAAATTAACTCGCCGCAACAAACTGCCCGTTTTGATGACGATCTTTATTTCAACGCCGGCCCGTCGCGCATCCCACACCACCATAAACTCACCTTGCATTATTGCAAAGAACTAGGCGTTCCGCTGGAAGTTTACAACAATGTAAACGAAGCTCCTTATTATTTTGCAGAAGGAAAAGGGCCGCTTTCTAACAAAAAGATCAGGATCAGGGAAATCCAAAATGATGTTCGTGGCTACATGAGCGAAATGCTGGTGAAAGCCATTGACCACAACCAATTAGACACGGGCTTAACCAAAGAAGACACCGAAAAAGTAATCGAATACCTACGTGCCGAAGGCGGATTGGACATTGATAAATTGTATAAAGCATCGGATAGGAG
>CAXTKQ010000168.1:0-5787 GCA_964244955.1 uncultured Sphingobacteriaceae bacterium
GACCAATAAAGACGGCCAGGAAATTTTAGACGGCGCGCACGAAACCGACCAGCGTGACGGCTTTAAAAAGAACGTAGATGAAGGCGGCCGCGCAACTTACCCGGACTTGCACCAAGGTGCAGAACCGAGCGAAGGCGATAAATAATTTTTTATGGATAAAAACAGCATTTCTGTACAGCAGCAATAAAAATGCGAATGCTGTTTTTATCTGCCTAAATTCAGCAACACAAGTTTAAATACCTGCGTTGGGGACAAGATTGCCCGGCGTAAACTTGAAAATGGGCAATTGCTTCCCCTGTTTATCGGTTTAAACACAAAGGTTTCTTTTGGAATAAGGTTTGAAAACATACGCTTTCAAACCTTAATTTAATGGAACTTTTAGCAGAAAAAACCCGAGAGTTTTTAATTGAACTGGACAACATTGATTTTCAGTTCATCATTTTTTTTCTTTCCCGCGAGCCCATCGAACCTAATGACATCCGCGACCGGCTAAAAAACCATTATAAGTTTGAGGTAGAATGCGGAAAAGCTTACTTCACTTTTTTGAAAAATTCGGATTTGCCTTTGACCATCCGTAAAAAGTGTATTCAAAAATTTGTCAGTTTATTTGAAGACGGCGTTTTTGTAAATTGAGGAAATTTAGTTTTTCCCGAAAAAAAAGAAGCTACAAAGCCCTATTTCCATTATAATATTTTCAACAGAACAAACAGCGAATGGAAAAGCCCAAATTTTTTGTGGAAACATTTTGCAAAAACAAAGTAGCCTTTTAGATTGCTAACATTTTACTATGACAAAAAAAGCATTGATTTTCGATCTTGATGACACCATCTATCCCATTAAGCCTTATGCTGACGCAATGTTCGCCCCTTTGTTCGATTTGCTTAAACCACAGTTAAGCGACGGGGTTTACCAGCAGGTAAAGGAAGATTTATTGACCACGCCGTTCCAAAGGGTTGCAGACCGCTATAAATTTAATAAAGAACTTAAGGAAGAAGGCATGAAGCTATCGGTAAAGATGACTTATAATGGACCGATAAAAGCATTTGAAGATTACCAGATTGCCAAAGATTTAGCGATAGAAAAGTTTTTGGTAACGGCGGGCTATACCGATTTTCAGAAAAGCAAAATAAAGCTCCTCGGCATTAAAAAAGATTTTAAGGAAATTTTTATACCCGACCCGGCAAAGTCTGATTTAAGCAAAAAGGACGTGTTTTTGCAGATTTTACAAAAATATCATTTTTCGCCCGGCGAAGTGCTTGTGATAGGCGATAACCCGGAAGCAGAAATAGCCGATGCCCAAGAACTTGGGATCGAAACTTATTTATATGATTATCAGGGAAAGTATTCTCCTGCCCTTGCCAACTATTACGGATCAAACTATGCAAACCTGCCAAAAATCCTAAGTTAACAGGTACACTTTTTCCTTTGCACAAAAAAACTTATGCTTCTTTTAGCCTATAAAAATTGGTGGTTGCATTAATTAAAGCAAAAGCAATACTCCTCAGTTTTTAGGTGGTAAAAGAAGCATTTCCATATCGTCTCGAAACTGTTTCAGGTCTTTCCCGCTTTAAGGCTTCGGGTTTTGTGTTTTTTAATTTAATACGTTCATCCAAATTCGAAGTCGAGCCAATATAGTATTTGTCCAAAGTAGGGGAATATAGGATGTAGGCGAAAAACATAAATCAAAAAAGGCATCCGTTTGGATGCCTTTGTGGGAGATACTGGGTTCGAACCAGTGACCCTCTGCTTGTAAGGCAGATGCTCTGAACCAGCTGAGCTAATCTCCCTATTTTTGTAAACCCTGCCGTGGCCCTCCCGATCCGTAAATCGGGATGCTCTGAACCAGCTGAGCTAATCTCCCCTTGCGTTTGGGACTGCAAATATAGAAGTGCAATTTATTTTTGCAAAATATATTTTAGTTTTTTTGTCTGATGGAAAATCAGGATTAGTTTTAAAGAAGTTTAAAGCCTGAATAAACTCTTAAATTTCCTCTATTTCAAAAATGATCCTATAATCATTTTACGGTTAATGATCTTACAATCAGCATAAAATACATTTACTATTATGCTTAATCCAGGTTATCACCGGTATTGGTTTCGATCAATAACAAAGACATGCTGATGTTATCTAACTTTTCTAAAATCTGGGCAATTGTATCTTCCAACTGGCCGTTCAACCCGTAATTTACCATCAAAGCCGTGTATGTTATTCCTTTGTTAGGATCAAAACATGAATTTAAAGAAACGGCTTTATAACCATCCAAAGCTTTTTCGCCCAATAACAATTCTAATTCGCTTGCAGAATTACTGTCTAAAATAATGTAATCAATCTCCATTTAAACCAAGTATTTTACCAGGCTCTTTACGCTAAGCAGCTACATTAAGTTTTGAGCAGGTTTAAAATTTGTTCATAATATTTTCCATGCTTTTTTTTACCCTATCAAAATCATTGGCCCGTTGTACTTTTTGTACCGAGACAGAATTTAGGGGCATAAAAGAAGCATTGTAAATTTTTAAGAACAGCATTTAAACAAGCTCTCCGTTTATCCTGATTCAATACTATTTGTTCAACGCACCGGCCTTAATTTCTTCCACCACCGCCGGATCCAACAACGTAGAAGTATCGCCCAAATTCCCCGTATCGCCTTCTGCAATCTTTCGCAAAATCCGGCGCATAATTTTGCCGGAGCGCGTTTTGGGCAAACCGCTTACAAACTGGATTTTATCAGGTTTGGCAATGGCGCCAATGATGCGCGAAACGGTCATGGTGATATCTTTTCGGGTAAGGTTTTCGTCGCCGTGCATGTTTGGGCTAACCACAAAAGCGTAAACGCCTTGTCCTTTGATGTCGTGCGGATAACCAACCACGGCTGATTCTACCACATCGGTGTGCATATTGATGGCGTTTTCCACCTCCGCCGTACCGATGCGGTGGCCGGAAACGTTCAGCACATCGTCCACACGCCCGGTGATTTTGTAGTAGCCGTCCTCATCGCGCAGGCAACCATCACCGGTAAAATAACGGTTTGGGTAAGTGGCAAAATAAGTGGTGCGGCAGCGTTCATGGTCGCCATAAGTAGTGCGCAGCATTCCCGGCCACGGAAATTTGATGCACAAGTTTCCGCTAACGCCGTTGCCTTCAATCTCGTTTCCGTTTTCATCCACCAAAACAGGTTGAATGCCCGGAAGCGGCAACGTGGCGTAACCAGGTTTGGTAGGCGTAACGCCGGCAATAGGCGAAATCATCAATCCACCGGTTTCTGTTTGCCACCAGGTATCGGCAATCGGGCATTTGTTATGCCCGATTTTTTCATTAAACCAATGCCAGGCTTCTTCGTTGATCGGCTCTCCTACAGAACCTAATTTGGTTAATGAACTTAAATCTTTGCCTTTCAGTGGCGCTTCACCAAAACTCATTAGCGAACGGATGGCCGTTGGCGCAGTGTACAAAATATTGACTTTAAACTTTTGAACAATGTCCCAAAAGCGGCCGGCATCCGGCCATGTTGGGATCCCTTCAAACATCAATGCCGTTGCGCCTTGCGAAAGCGGGCCGTAAACAATGTACGAGTGGCCGGTTATCCAGCCAATATCGGCCGTACAAAAATGCACTTCGCCGGTTTGGTATTGAAAAACGTTGGCAAAAGTATAACCAGTGTAAACCATATAGCCGCCGCAGGTATGCACCACGCCTTTCGGTTTTCCGGTTGAGCCGGAAGTGTACAGGATGAAAAGCATATCTTCTGCATCCATTTCTACCGCCGGGAAATCCGTTTGCCCGCTGGTTTCTACTTTCCGGACCTCATCTTCCCACCAAACATCGCGGCCTTTGATCATCGAAACCGGCGTGCGGCTTCGGGTTAAAACAATTACTTTTTTTACCGAACGGCATTGCACCAGCGCATCGTCAATTACTGTTTTTAGCGGTGTTTCTTTGTTGCCCCGGAAACCGCCATCTGCAGTAATCACCAAATTAGATTCGGCATCAATAATTCGGTCTGCAATGGATTGTGCCGAAAACCCGCCAAAAACCACCGAATGGATAGCGCCAACACGCGCACAAGCCAAAACGGCAATGGCCAATTCGGGCACCATCGGCATGTAGATACAAATTCGGTCGCCTTTTTTAACGCCGTTGTTTTGCAGCACGTGCGCAAACTGACAAACTTTTTGGTGCAACTGTTTATAAGTGATTACGCGGTGATGATCTTCGGGGTCGTTTGGTTCCCAGATGATCGCCGGTTGATCGCCCAAAGTTTCCAAATGCCGGTCAATACAGTTTTCGGTGATGTTCAACTTCGCGCCTGTAAACCATTTGATTTTCGGCTCTGTAAAATTCCAATCCAGCACTTGGTCCCATTTTTTTCGCCATAAAAAATTCTCGGCAATTTCGGCCCAAAACTTTTCCGGTTCGTTAATGCTGTATTGATAAACGTCTTGATATTCTTCAAAAGATTTTACTTGCAGGTTCATTGGGTAGAAATTGTTTAGCTCTTGTTGCGTGTAAATCTAAAAATTTTGTTGTGAGAAGGATTAGGGCTGTTTAAATTCTGTTATAAAAACTTACAATGCTTCTTTTATGCCCCTAAATTCTGGCTCAATACAAAAAGTACAGCGGGCCAATGATTTTTATGCGGTAAAAGAAGCATCGAGAATATTCGGAACAAATTTTAAACAGGCTTTTAACCGCTCAATAATTGTTTGTTACAGTTCCAATAGGCCAAAAATTACGGCCGTAAACATCGTTTAATAAAACTGCGGCACCGGTGTAAATAGCAGACGCGCCGCAAATTAAGCCTTCGTAACCGGCAATATGGGTGATGGTTTCGTTGCCGGTTGCATCGCCTGCGGCCAGCAAAAAGAACAAGATGGTTAAGGTGGCAAAAACGAATTGCAAAGCGCGGTTAAGGCGCAACGTGCCGATAAACAACAAAGCGGTAAAAATTCCCCAAACGGTTAAATAGGCTGCCATTGCAGGTTTTGAGGCAGCAGCAACCCAGCCTAATTTTGGCATCACGATCAGGCCGACCAGCGTTAGCCAGAAAAAACCGTAGGAAATAAAGGCCGTCATGCCGAAAGTATTGTTCTTTTTTGATTCTAAAATGCCGGCAATTACCTGCGCTGTTCCGCCATAAAATATCCCCATGGCTAAGATCATTGAATTGAGTTCGAAGAAACCGGCATTGTGCAGGTTGAGCAAAACGGTGGTGGTGCCAAAGGCAAATAAACCAAGCGGGCCAGGATTGGCAGAAGAATCCCGAAGCACGAGTTCGTTAATTTCTTTCATTATCAAAATGTTTTAGGTTGATTTTGGTTGAACAATAATACAAATTTTAGCTTTGTGTTTTGGTTGGATAAAGTAAAAACCAAGGGTTTTGAAAGATTGCGGCACCGGAATAGGAATGCTTCTTTTACCACCTAAAAATTGGTGAAAACTAAAATTAAAAATAGTGTTGCTTTTTTTGAGCAGAATACTGATATTTGCAAACTCTTTTTGAAGGAGAAGAAATAACAAAACATTTCATCATGTCTAGAATTTGCGATTTAACCGGTAAAACTTCTATGAATGGCTTTAACGTTTCCAACTCGAACGTTAAAACCAAACGCAAGTTTCACCCAAACCTGAAACTGAAAAAGTTCTTTATCCCGGAAGAAGATAAATGGATTACGCTAAAAGTTTCCACTTCGGCTATCAAAACCATTAACAAAAACGGCATCTCCGCTTGTATCAATAAATTTGTAAAAAAAGGGCATATTTAAATAAAGTTGCCGGTTGCGTGTTGTGAGT
>CAXTKQ010000169.1:0-5777 GCA_964244955.1 uncultured Sphingobacteriaceae bacterium
TGCAACTTTAACTGGCGGCGTGTCAAGGTAAAAGGTTGAATTGTAAAAGTATCGCAAACAAAAAAATCCTGCCCGGAAGCAGGATTTTTTATTGATAAAGTTTAGGATGGTTTATTTAGGTTATAGTTCGAAAGAAAAATCGTCGGTAATTTTTGCGGTGCTGCTTTCGTTGCTATCTGCAAATTCGTAGCGCTTTTCGGCAACTTCCTGGTTTGCTTTGATGTATTCTGTAGTTTCTTTTAAGCCTTCTGCAAATTTTTCAAAGTCTTCTTTGTACAAAAAGATCTTGTGTTTTACAAAAACGCCGTCTTCCAAACGTTTTTTGCTTTCCGTGATCGTAACGTAATAATCGTTAGAGCGCGTGGCTTTAACATCAAAAAAATAAGTCCTTTTCCCGGCCCTTACCTTTTTCGAGTAGACCTCTTCCCGGTCCCTGCTATCAAAATCTCCCATTTGCAATAGTTTATATTTGTTTGACGGCGATAAATATAATGCTTTTTTAAAAGTAGGAAAGAAAAAAGCACTTTATCGGCACAAATATTTTTACGTGAAGATACTTTACAAAGTTTCCGTTCGTTAACTAATACTTTCAGATTCTTCTAAAAGCTGTTTTTCGTACAGTTCAAAATAGCTTCCTTTTTGTTCCATCAATGCTTCGTGTGTTCCTTGTTCGATGATTTTTCCATCATCCAAAACAATAATTTTTTCGGCATTTTTGATGGTCGAGATGCGGTGCGCAATCAGAATGCTCGTCCGGCCTTTCATCACTTCGCCCAAATTATTCAGGATTTCCTCTTCTGTTTTCGTATCCACTGCGGAAAGGCAATCATCGAAAATCAATATTTTTGGCTGCTTAAAAACAGCACGCGCGATAGAAACGCGCTGCTTTTGTCCGCCAGAAAGCGTAACGCCACGCTCGCCGATCATCGTTTTAAAACCTTCGTCAAAAGCGGCAATGTTATTATAAACGGCTGCACTGCGGGCGGCATTTTCTACCCGCGGCATATCCAAAACATCGGCACTAAAAGCAATATTATTGGCGATGGTATCCGAAAAAAGAAAAACTTCCTGCGGTACAAAACCGGTTTGTGCGCGGTAATTTTTAAGGTTGAGGTTTTGAATCGGAATGCCATCAATCAAAATTTCGCCCGAAGTGCAATCGTACATTCGCATTAGCAAGTTGGCAATGGTTGATTTTCCGGAACCTGTACGCCCGATAACCGCAATCAGTTCGCCCGGCGCAGCCGTAAACGATACTTCTTTTAGTGCCATAATTTTGGTGTCGGGATAAACAAAACTTACATTTTTAAATTCGATGTTGCCTTTGATTTCTGTTTCCAAAATATCAGGCTGGTCAATTTCGGAAATCGTTCCTAAATATTCATTGATCCTTTTTTGCGAGGCTGCCGCACGTTGGATCAATGAGGTTATCCAGCCTAAACTCAAAACCGGAAAGGTGAGCAAATTCACATAAACCACAAACTCGGCAATGTTTCCTGCGGTGATATTGCCTTTCATCACTTCAATCCCGCCCACATAAATGGTAATCAATGTGCTTAATCCCGCCAGTAAAAGCATCACCGGATAAAACAACGCCTGCACTTTTACCAGCGAAAGCGAATCCGTTTTGTACGCTTCACTTTCGCTGCGGAAACTGTCGCTGATAAATTTTTCGCGCACGTAAGATTTGATCACGCGGATGCCCGAAAAACTTTCCTGCACAAAACTCGACAAGCCCGAAAGCCTTTCCTGAATGCGTTCGCTGCGGTGGTTGATTTCGGTATTTACGATATAAATGGCCAGCGCCAAAACCGGCAGCGGCAGCAAACTGAAAATGGCCAGCCGCACGTTTACCGCCAGCATCGCATAAATCACCATTAAAAACAGTACGGCCGTGTTGATGGCGTACATAATGCTTGGGCCGAGGTACATCCGCACGCGGCTCACATCTTCGGTTACGCGGTTCATCAAATCGCCGGTGTTGTTCCGGCGGTAAAAAGCCAGCGATAATGTTTGGTAATGGCTGTAAATTTCGTTCTTCAAATCAAACTCAATATGGCGCGACATTAAAATGATGGTTTGCCGCATAAAAAACAGGAACAGCCCGCGCAGAAGTGCCATCACCAAAACGATTGCGCCGAAAAGCAGCAGGCTTTGTCCGAGCAGATCGTAGATGATTTTTTGCCGTTCAAAACCGTTGTACAAATGGTAGATGCGGATATTTTCAGTTACCAGATCAAACGAAAGGCGAATGACGGGCGCAGGCAGCACGCCAAAAATATTAGAAACGATAACGAAAAAAATGCCGGGGATTAAATACAACCGGTATTTCCACAGATATTTATTGAGGTAGGCGAGATGTTTCATAAACGTGGCCCAAAGTTACGAAAACCGCAGCACCGGCTTTGCTTTTGCAAACAATAACGGCAATACTGTTTTTACCGGGTAAAAATTGGTGCGCGCAATTGTTTGCACTTGAAGTTGGAAGCGGAAAACATTTGTTTGGCATGCTGAAGAAACCTATTTGGGCGGCAAGATACAACCAAGCGTTTTTTTATCGGAACAAGTATTTAACACCAAAAATATACCGGTAAAAGAAGCATCGCATAAAAAAATATCAGGGCGGATTGATGGTTTCCGCAGCTCGTTCTTATCAATATATGTTAAACAGAAGGCAACTCAGAATAAAGGTTTTACAGGCATTGTACGCTTACCAACAATCTGAAAACAAACAAATAACCGCACACGAAAAGCTGCTGCTGCAAAGTGTAGACCAGGTTTTCGAGATGTACATCTGGATGCTTTCGTTAATTGTTGAAGTGGTTGAATATGCCGAACGTGATGCCGAAGATAGTGCCGCCAAGCATTTGCCAACGGAAGCCGATCTGGCGCCAAACCTCAAAATCCTCCACAATAAATTCATCCTTTCGCTGCTGAAAAACCCGGAATATCTGGCCGCTATCAAAAAATACAAGGTTGACTGGAGTTTTGACCCGGAAATGGCACGCTCGCTTTTTTATGCTTTAAAAGCAGCACCAGAATATCAAACTTATTTGAAAAACACCGACGATTCGATCCAGGCCGATAAAGATATTATTCGTTTTATTTTCAAGAAACTGATTATGAAATCGCCAACGGCCGAACAGGTTTTTGAAGAAAAGTTTTTAAGCTGGCCGGTGGATAAAGACCCGATGCAGGCGATGGTTGCCAAAACGTTTAAGAATTTCTCGAACGAAGATTTTGCCAAAAACAAACTGGCCGAACTAAGTGCGGATTGGATGGAAGACCGTGAGTTTTTGATCACGCTTTTTCAGCAAACTATTCGTTACGATAAGGAATATCAGCAATTTATCGGCGATAAAACACAGAATTGGGAAGCCGACCGAATCGCTTTGATGGACACGTTGCTGATGAAAATGGCCATTTGCGAGTTTATGGGTTTTCCTTCTATTCCCGTTAAAGTTACCCTAAACGAATACCTGGATATTTCCAAAGAATTTAGCACGCCCAAAAGTAATTCGTTTATAAACGGTATCTTAGATAAAGTTTTGATCGAACTGAAAAACAATAATAAAATTAGAAAATCCGGTCGCGGGTTAATAGGTTAAATGATGATGAAAAACATAATCCTGCTTGCAATTGCCGGTTTTTTAACGGCCTGCAATCAAAACAATACCTCACAAACTGCAAACACTTCGGCAGCAACAGAAAAAACAACGGTTGGCAACAGCCCGGTTTTAAAGTTTGACAAAGAAATTTACGATTTCGGAAAAATTAAAGACGGCGACAAAGTGAGCTACAGTTACAGCTTTACCAACACCGGCAAATCGCCTTTGATTATTACCGATGCGGTTGCAAGTTGCGGCTGCACCATACCAAGCTGGCCGAACAAACCGATCAACCCCGGCCAAAAAGAAGCCATCAAAGTGATTTTTAACAGTGCCGGAAAATCTGGTTTGATTGACAAACAAATTACCATTACCGCCAACACTACACCTGCTCAAACGCTGGTGCATTTGGTTGGCGAAGTAGCAGCCAAAAAATAATTCAATTTTAAAAATAACACTTCTATGATTTCGACTATTTTATTACAAATCCCGGGCGGCATGGGTGCTTTAGGTCAGTTTTTGCCATTGGTGCTGATTATTGTTGTATTTTATTTTTTCATGATCCGCCCGCAGGTTAAAAAACAAAACGACCAGAAAAAATATGTAAGCGAACTGAAAAAAGGCGACAAAGTAGTTACCAGTGCCGGCATCCACGGTAAAATTATAGACGTTGGCGATACGACTATTTTGGTTGAAGTGGACAACAACGTCAAAATCCGGTTTGATAAAAGCGCCATTTCTTTAGAAGCTTCCCGGTTGTTGAACACGCCTGCCAAAGTTTAAATTTCAGTTTAAATTATAAACCCGGTTGTACTTTGCCGGGTTTTGTTTTTACAATTTTATAGGGGTAAAAGAAGTATGGCCATCATCAAATTATCCAAGGCAGAACGCAGGCGGATTTCCGCTTTTTTCACCTGTTTTTTGTTGGCCGTGTTGGCCTGGGTTTTTGTTACGATGTCCAACAATTATATAATCCCGGTCAAAGTTGTTTTAAATTTCAAAAACCAGCCGCTGCACAAAGCTTTTTATGCGTTGCAGGCCGATACCGTTAACGCGTTGGTGGGCGGCACGGGCTGGCAAAAGTTGTTCAGCAATTTATCTTCCAAAAGCCAAAGCGTTGATGTGGATGTCAGAAAACTGGACGTTCAAAATTATATTGTGCTGAGCAACCAGCTCCGGCAGATTAATGCGCAATCAGAAAAAAACAAGCAAATTATTTCTTTCAATCCCGACACCGTTTTTTTTGATTTTACCGCCCGAAAAGTGAAACGCGTGCCGGTGGTTTTAAATTACCACATCCAATACGATAAGCAATATGCGCGTTCTGATGACATCAACATCCTGCCCAATTATGTAACCATCAGCGGCCCGGCGGCTTATATTGATACGGTAAACCATTGGAAAACAGATTCTTTAGTTGTTCAGCATGCAAGTTCTGATATCCATTCAAGGTTAAAATTGTTGCTGCCGAAAGAAAACAACGTTAGCATTTACCCCAAAACGGTGGATGTGGATATTCCGGTGGATGAATATACCGAGAAAATTTTGGAGGTGCCGGTAAAGCTGATCAACAACAAAACCTACAGCAATGTGGTGCTTTTCCCCAAAAAAGTCAAAGTTACTTTTACGGTTTCGCTCAATAATTATGCGGCGATCAACACTAATTTTTTTGAAGCCGTTGCCAATTTGGACGACTGGCAGAAAAACGGCAGTTCTACGCTATCGGTCAAGCTGAAACAGCAGCCCGATTTTTGTAAGATTGTCAATATGCAACCGGCCAGCATTAATTTTATCGTTCGAAAATAATGTTGAAAATTGGCATCACCGGAAACATCGGCAGCGGGAAAACCACCGTTTGCCAGCTTTTTGAACTGCTTGGCGCGCCTGTTTTTTATGCTGATTTCTACGGAAAAAAAGTAATGACGGAAGATTTGGTTTTAGTAGAAGCCATCCGAAATACCTTTGGTGCCGAAGCTTATTTTGAAGATGGCAGCCTGAACCGCCAATACATTTCCAACATTGTTTTTAAAAACGAAGCCGAACTGGAAAAGCTGAACGCGCTGGTTCATCCGGCTGTTTTTCGGGCTTTTGATGAATGGGCAAATCAATTCAATACCAAAAATTATGTGCTAAAAGAAGCAGCGGTTTTGTTTGAGAGCGGCTCGGACA
>CAXTKQ010000170.1:0-5702 GCA_964244955.1 uncultured Sphingobacteriaceae bacterium
CTTGTGGCCGAAAGATGTGGAAGCGCAATGGCGGCTTACCAACGTGCTGCATTTTCCAAATTCGCGCACCAACCAGCAAATGCCGGTAAAAGCAACTTTGCTGGACGACCTCGACCAAAACGCCAAACGTTTAAATATTTTGTTAGCTGCCGCCGCAATTAAACAACCGTGGCTGCTAATTCATGGCGATGCTGACCCAACCGTAAACGTTATCCACGCTTTGGAACTGAACAGAAAGCAGCCAAAATCCGACCTGATTATTGCGCCGGGTGCCAACCATACTTTTAATTCCAATCATCCATACTTGGATGCAAGTTTGCCTGCAAGTTTGGAACAGGTTTGTGAAGTTAGTGTTGGGTTTTTAAAGGAGAATTTTGCTTGATAAAAACAGTATTGCTTTGGAATAGATTTAGGTTGTAAATAAATTTTAAAAAATTCAATCTTTAAAAAGCCTTGTGATATTTAAATTGCAGAATAAAGTGCTAATTAATAGTTAATTGAAAACTGACTTACAGCAGCTCTTTTTACATAAACTGAATCGTAGTATTGTTTTGTTATACCATTCTTTTTTACTAACCAAGAGATGTGAGTGTATCTTTCGGCTAATGTTTCAATAGTAAAAATACCACATACGTCTTTTCCTGTCCAAGTTATAGCTTCATCATGTTTTATGGTGCCGCAATTTTCTTCCTTTATTATCCCTGCTGCTCCCCCTTTCCCAAAAAAGACGGCATATGTAAAGTAGAAAAAATCAGCATCGGAAACCGGATTTGCATTTTTAAAAGAGACTTTTAACTGAGATGTGGGACTAAGTTTAAAATTTACAAAATTACCATTGCTTGTTATATTTGATAAATAAAGATCTTCTTGATTTTCTGTACAACCTTTGTTAATATGCTCAGGATTTAGATAAAAATTCAATCTGTCTGCACCTTTAAATACTTTAAGCTTTACTGTAAAGTGGCCGTTTACATCTGTTGTAACGTTTCCAACATTTTTTCTTTCTCCATTACCTATTATTCCACCAAAACCTGATGTAGCTGATTTTATACCATCAATAATTATATAAATATTACTCAAAGGTTGTTGTGAAACTTCGTCTTGCACTGTTCCTTCTATGGTGATTGTTTCAGTAGGCTCTTTACTGCAAGAAATAAAAACAACAATTAACAAAAAAAGAGTAGCATAATGTCTTATCTGCATGGCTAAAGAAATTAGGTTCAAGAGTGGAACTTTGTTTAATCTATAAATATTAAATTAATCACAGCTATAATATCTCTAAACCAAAAATTAGAGTGACTATAAAAAACCAGTCCGTTGCCGAACTGGTTTTCACCCTTAAATTTAATAACACCAATTTTTACTCGATAAAAACAGTATCGTTGCCAATGGTATATCTTAAAGTTTTATTTTTAGAACCCTTGGAAACATTTACTTTTTTATCAAATGTAAACCCGCTTAAACCTTTCGCTAAAACCTGGTGGTTCTTTTGATCAAAAAATACTTGGTCAGCATTTACAGTTTGTCCGTCAATCGCAAACTCAACACTTCCATATAAACTCACGGTTTGATTAATTTGATCAGTAACTATCGAATCTTGCGCACTGTATTTTGCTTTCGATGGTTCCGGTAATAAATACAAACTTTGCGAATAACTTTTAAAAGCCATCAAAACAAACAGCACTGAAAATAAAGTTTTCATACAAATAAACTTAAGTACTAATCTAAACAAAATTTACAGTTTAAATCACATCCTTAATATGCTTATAATTCGCCTTAACCGTATCCAAAACTTCATCCATATTGCCGTTTAAAATCATTTTGCTCATGGATAAGGCCATGCCTTTTACCTGTTTAAATTCTATTTCGGGCGGCATTGCCAAAGCGTTCGGGTCGGTCATTACGTTTACCAAAGCAGGGCCGTCAAACGCAAAAGCTTGTTGCAAAGCTTGTTCTAAATTTTCCGGTTCGTTTACCGTGATGCCTTTCATGCCGAAAGCAGCGGCAACGGCGGCAAAATCAGGGTTGGCCATATCGGTTTGCCAGTCGGGCAGGCCGGCCACTTCCATTTCCAGCTTCACCATGCCCAATGATTTGTTGTTGAAAACGATCAGCTTAACGGGCAATTTGTATTGAACGATGGTTCCCAAATCGCCAAGCAACATCGACAATCCACCATCGCCGCAAAAAGCAATGACCTGGCGTTGCGGAAAAGCCAAAGCGGCACCAATTGCCTGCGGCATCGCGTTCGCCATCGAGCCATGGTTGAACGAACCAATCATGCTTCTTTTACCGGTAGAATTTATGTACCGCGCCCCCCAAATGCAGCACATGCCGGTATCCATCGTAAAAATGGCATCCTGGTTGGCCAATTTATCAATGGTGGATGCAACAAACTCCGGGTGGATGGCATCTTTTTTGCCGCGGTCATCCACATAAGTCTGCATTCTCTCTTTCACTTTGCCGTAAAATTCTAACTGGCTTTTTAAAAAGCTGTCGTCAGTTTTAGGGGTTAAAAGCGGCATCAGCGTTTTTAAGGTATGTTTGATATCGCCGCACAAGCCCATTGTTAATTTGGCGCGACGGCCGAGACGCTCTGGTTTTGTGTCAATCTGAACAATCTTATTTTTGGTGGGCATGAAATTGACGTAAGGAAAATCGGTGCCGAGAAGAATCACCAAATCCGATTCGTGCATACTGTGGTAGGCAGAAGGCAGGCCGAGCAAGCCCGTCATGCCAACTTCGTACGGGTTATCGTGCTGGATAAACATTTTGCCGCGGTAAGAAAAGCCAACGGTAGCTTTCAGCGTGGCGGCCAATTCTACCACTTCATCGTGTGCACCGGCAACACCAATTCCGCAAAAAATCGTGATTTTATGGTTTTCGGCAATGAGGGCGGCCAATTGCTGCAACTCTTGGTCAGAGGGGCGGGTTAAAGGTTCCGGCCGGTAAAAGTGCATGGACGTTTCACTTTCTTCGGCATCTTTTCCGCTCAAATCCCCGGGCAAGCCCACTACAGAAACGCCTTTTTTGTTTGTGGCATATTGAATGCCAGCTTGCAACATGCGCGGCAATTGGTGCGGCGTAACGGCAACCTGGTTGTAATGACTGCAATCATCAAACAGTTTAATGGTGTTGGTTTCCTGAAAATATTCGGTGCCAAACTCCTGCGACATGATGGTGGAAGCAATGGCCAAAACCGGCGCGCCAGAACGGTGCGCATCGTACAAACCGTTAATTAAATGTACGTGGCCCGGCCCGCTGCTGCCTGCGCAACAAGCCAGTTCGCCGGTAAGCTGTGCTTCTGCGCCTGCTGCATAAGCGCCAACTTCTTCGTGCCGCACGTGTACCCATTGGATTTTGCCGCTGGTGCGCACGGCGTTGTTTACGTTGTTTAAACTATCGCCGGTTACGGCGTATATACGTTTAACGCCGGCCTCGGCCAGCATGTTTACGATTTGGTCTGCTACTGTTTTTGCCATGGTGCTTTTTGTGTTAGATGATCGGATGGTTTCCTAAAGGATAACTGTATTATAGAAATTGGGTTTTAGGGAAAATGCAATTGGCAGGTAACGATTTTGCAGGTAGGCGCGTTTGCAGGTAGGCGCGCGGCCGCGTGAGGGATAGCAGCGGAAAGCCCACAGCGAGGCACGAGCGAGGACTTGCAGCGGAAAGCCCGACCCGTAGGGGCATGCCCAAATGAAAAAAAGAGCGGGGAAATTAGGGGCGGGGAGCGAAGAAAAACCAGGATTGGCAAAAGAGAATGAGTGTTATTTTGACTTGCCGTTCTTCTCTCTCCAATCTCCGCTCGATATTAAACAGTACCAATTTTTATATGGTAAAAGAAGCATTAGTTTTTTTTAATGTTATTTTTGATTACCAAAAACAAATTACCCATGCAACTAAGCGACCTCGATTTTAATAAAACTTACACTTACGCCGACTATTTAACCTGGACCTTTGACGACCGGCTGGAGATTTTAAAAGGTAAATTGTTTAAGATGACGCCGGTACCAAATAGATATCATCAGCGATTGTCCGGTATTATTTTTAATCAACTTTCTAACTTTTTAAAAGGAAACCCCTGTCATGTTTATTCAGCGCCTTTTGATGTTCGTCTATCGCGGAAAAATGCTGCCGATGAAACCGTTACCACAGTTTTTCAGCCGGATATTTGTGTGGTTTGTGATCTGGAAAAATTGGATGACCGTGGCTGCGTTGGCGCGCCGGATATTGTGGTGGAAATCCTTTCTCCCGGCAACAATAAAAAAGAACTGCGCAACAAGTTTGAGATATATGAGGAAGCAGGAATTAAAGAATATTGGGTTGTATGGCCGGTAGAACAAACTGTGTTGCAATATACTTTAAATGCAGCAGGAAAGTATGTTGCCTCGCTAATTTTAGCTTCAGGCGACAAGGTTACTACGCCAATTTTGCCTGGTTTTGTTTTGGATTTGGAAGAGGTTTTTGAGGAAGCAAGTTTGTGATTTTTTTTTATTATGGAAAACCAACCAATAGTTCGTCTAAACTTCACCTGCAACCGCAACTGGGAAGATATGGAACCAGTAGCAGGCGGCCGTTTTTGCAACGATTGCCAGAAAAAGGTGATTGATTTTACGGATAAAACGAATGATGAAATTGCAGCTTATTTAATGAACAGCACAACGCAAGTTTGTGGGAACTTTAGGCAATCACAATTAGCCCCGGCTTTGCCAAAACCAATTTGGAAACGCTGGCTTTCGGCAGCCGCCATGTTTGTTGCTGTTTTTATAGGGGTAAAAGAAGCATCGGCACAAACGAACAACTTACAAGATAGCACAAAAAGTATTCGATCAAACCAAGGTACTACCGTTTCACTTGGCGGAGAAATCGTACTTGTGCGCAGTAATAATATGGCTGCATTAGCCAAACCAACACAAAAAATTTATGCTTTTAATGAGGTAGACGCTATTCCCTCGTTTCCGGCAGGGGAAAAAGCTTTTGCATCGTATATTAGAAAAAACGTGCCGTCAGCCGTTAATGCAGATGCGAATGGTATTGCTTCTTTTGTAGTTGATAAAAACGGAAACATTAGCAATATAGCTATTATAAAAAGTGCAAATGCAGCAACAGATGCAGAAGCGGTCAAAGCATTTCAAAATAGTCCGAAATGGAAGCCGGGCACAAAAAACGGAGAAGCTGTTGCAGTTCGATTGATGTTGCCCTTTAGCTTTACTAAAAAAATAATGGAAAAGTATAAACATTAAACCGCTACTTCCGGCTCCACCCAGTTCCCATCCGTTTTAATAATCCCGATCAATTCATCCAAAGCCAAAGCGGCGGAAACATTTTTCTTCACCACTTCTTTGCCGCGGTAAAGCGTGATCTTGTCCGGACCGGCACCCACATAACCATAATCGGCATCGGCCATTTCGCCGGGGCCGTTTACAATACAGCCCATGATGCCGATTTTTAAGCCTTTGAGATGCGACGTGCGGCTGCGGATCATTTGCGTGGTAATTTGCAGGTCAAACAACGTTCGGCCGCAGCTTGGGCAGGAAATGTATTCGGTTTTGGAAATCCGCGAACGCGTAGCCTGCAAAATCCCAAAAGCAGTAGAAGTGATGGTTTTGGAAGGGAGTTCCGGCGCATCAATCCAAATGCCATCGCCAAAACCATCAACCAGCAAAGCGCCAAGATCGGTGGCGGCGTAGAGCTGTAAT
>CAXTKQ010000171.1:0-5669 GCA_964244955.1 uncultured Sphingobacteriaceae bacterium
TTTCAGGCGGTAAAAGCAGCATTGGCCAATCCGGTAAAGAGTTTGAGGAGTGAATAGGTTTGAGGTGAGAGGTATGAGCGACTTGCAAAAATGGGTTTTAAAGTTAAAACAACAACAATTATCACATAAATTTATATCAACAACAATTATAAGATTATTCAAAAATGAAAAAATTATTCATCCTCGTTTTAATAGTATTTGCTTTTAAAGCATCTGCACAAATGCCTAATACAATAAGTGCAGCGCAAAAGGTTTACGGATTATCAAAATTCTGGCAGGAGGTTAACTATAATTTTGTGTACATCAACAAGGTTGATCGAAAGGCTTGGGACAGTTTATATGTAAAGATGATACCCATTGTACAGCAAAGCAAAAATGATTACGAGTATTACCACGAAATGCAACGTTTTTGTGCGTTTTTAAAAGACGGACATACTAACGTTTATTTTCCTGTGCCGATAGCAAATTTGGTTTTAAATACCATGTTTGGTGACCATCGTTTGTTTATCAAAGGAGTTGACGGCCGTGCTATTATTACGCATACCAATTTAAGTACGAAACAGGAAATACCAACCGGTAGTGAAATCATCACTGTTAATAATATGCCAACCAGGGAATATATTAAAAAGTATGTAAGCCCTTACATTGCTTCGTCAACAGATTATGTAAGGGAAGACGAATCGTATTCTTTGTTATTGCAAGGCACAAAAGGACAAAAATTCGATATAGCTATAAAAACACCTGATGGCTTGGTAAAAAAACTAACCTTAACACACGATCAAACCACAGAAAAAGAAATATACCCGCTTATACAAGAAGGCAAACTGCTTGATTTTAAATGGTACTCAAACCAGGTTGCTTATGTAGCATTAAATTCTTTTAGCGACCCCAAGATTGATAGCCTTTTTATTGCACAACTACCTGAACTTTATAAAGCAAAAAAGCTTATTATCGATCTGCGTAATAATGGTGGAGGAAGCACTGGAATTGGTATCGAGATTTTAAAATATCTCACCAATGATACGACGATTTACGGTTCGAAAGTTTATATGCGTGTTCATGAATCAGCATATAAAGCTTGGGGCAAATACCTCAGCCCAAAAGACACGGTAAACAGCGCATTCAATAAAAAAGCTTATCTGGATTTTACCGATAATTGGTTTTCTAACATCAACGATGGTATCAAATTTCATAATGACATATCCGCTAAAAAAATTATCATTCCAACTGTTATTTTAATTGGTCACGGTACTGCTTCTGCTGCCGAAGACTTTCTGATTTCTGCCGATAATCAAAAGCACATGGTTAAAATAGGCGAAAACTCTTTTGGCAGCACAGGCCAGCCATTTGTGTTTGATCTGCCGGGCGGTGGCAGTGCCAGGGTTTGTTCAAAGATAGACACTTACCCTGATGGGCGGGAATTTGTTGGTTTTGGTGTTAAACCGGATATCGAAGTAAAGCAAACCGTACAGGATTTTATTAAAAATAATGATCCTGCTTTAAACAAAGCTTTAACCTACCTCAACAGTATAAAAGCAAAAACCTTAACAAAAAACGAGGCTAAATAATCTGCACAACCATGTTCAAAAACTACATCAAAACCGCCATCCGAAGCTTTAAAAGAAACAAAGTTTACAGCTTGCTCAATGTATTTGGTTTGGCCATCGGCATTGCCTGCGCGGCACTTATTTTTTTATGGGTGGAAGATGAAGTGAACTGGGACAAACTCAACCTGAAAAAAGACAACCTGTATTTGATCCGCGAGAACCAAAAGTACGATACTTATGTGGCAACTTTCGGTTCTACACCAGGCGTGATGGCTCCTGCAATGCAGGCAGAAATCCCTGGTGTTGCCAATACCTGCCGGATATTTGATCAAGATGCAACGCTTTTTTCTATCGGTGATAAAAACCTGTATGCTGGCGGCATTTATTCGGACCCCTCTTTGTTCAGCATGTTTACCTTGCCTTTTGTACAAGGCAACCTCAACGCAGCTTTTGCCCAGCAGTATTCATTGGTGATTACCCAAAAAGCAGCAAAGAAATTTTTTGGAAACGATAAAAATGTAGTTGGCAAAACAGTACGGATTGACAACAAACAGGATTACGTAATTACCGGCGTATTAAAAGACCTGCCGGAAAACGCAACTTTACAATTTGAATGGGCAGCGCCTTTTAAAACCATTTACGATCAAAGTCCGTGGTTGCATGAGTGGGGCAATAACTCTTTAACCACTTATGTTGAATTAAAACCAGGCGTAAACCCGGCATCGGTAAACAAGCAACTGTACAATTTCATTCAGCAACGAGAGCCGCAAGTTATTGCCCGTCCGTTTTTATGGAACATGGGCCAATGGCATTTATACGATGAGTTTGAAAACGGTAAAGCAACCGGCGGCGGACAAATACAGTACGTTCATTTATTTTCCATCATCGCCTGGATTATCCTGCTGATCGCCTGCATCAATTTTATGAATTTGGCTACCGCACGAAGCGAAAAACGGGCACAGGAAGTTGGTGTAAGGAAAGTATTGGGCGCATTAAAACGAAGTCTAATTACACAGTTTATTGCCGAAGCTTTGTTGATGGCTTTGCTGGCCGCCATAGTTGCTGTCGTAATTATCGCGTTGGTGTTGCCGGCCTTTAATATGCTGGTGCAAAAACAGCTTACGTTGGGCTTTAACCAGTCCACACACCTAATTGCGCTATTGTTGATCACTTTAGTTTGCGGATTGGTAGCAGGCAGTTATCCTTCTTTGTATTTATCATCTTTCAATCCGGTTGCTGTTTTGAAAGGCGTGAAGCTGAAAGACGGCAGTGCTTCTTTTATCCGTAAAAGTTTGGTGGTTTTGCAGTTTACCATTTCGATTGTATTGATTATCAGCACCATAATCATTTACCAGCAAATACAGCATGTGAAAAGCAGGCAATTGGGTTTCAACAAAAACAACCTGATTGAAGCAGATGCGCAAGGCGACAGGGCAAAATATTATGCTGCACTTAAACAGGATCTATTGAAAACCGGGATGGTAGAAAACGTTGCATTATCTGATCATCCCACACTTCGCGGCGGCAACAATACAAGTATTTATACCTGGCAGGGCAAAATGCCTGGCGCGCAAATACTAATTTCTAACCGAAACGTTACACCGGAATTTATTGGCACTTCGCAATTAAGGCTTTTATCAGGCAGGGATTTTATTTCGACTGATTCTGTTTCTTCAAAAAAACAAAATGTGGTCATCACCCAATCGTTGGAAAAGTTGATGGGCAAAAACAGTGCTTTGGGCAAAACAATATGGTATGAGGGCGATACCAGCGGAACAAAACTAACTGTTGTGGGCGTGGTGAACGATTACGTTTACGGCGATGTGTACGGCAAGCCAAACCCGGTTTTGTTTTCTGCAACTTCGCCGGAACATGCCAATAAAATGTACCTGCGCATTAAACCGCAAAGCAACATCGAACAAGCTTTGGCCAGGATTGAAGCGGCGATGAAAAAGAACAATCCGGCTTATCCATTCAACTACAAATTTGTGGACGAGCAGTTTAACCAAATGTTCATCAGCGAAACGTTGATCAGCAAATTGTCCCGCGTTTTTGCCGCGTTGGCCATCCTGATTTCCTGCCTGGGCTTATTTGGATTGTCCGCTTATACGGCCGAAAGAAGGACAAAAGAAATCGGGATCAGAAAGGTTTTGGGTGCCAGTGTAACCGGGATTGCCGGTTTGTTGTCTGTAGATTTCTTAAAACTGGTTGGTTTATCCTGTCTGCTGTCCTTCCCTTTAGCTTGGTGGATGATGCAGAAATGGTTGCAAGGCTACCAATATCGGATCGAAATCAGCTTTTGGATATTTTTAATTGCCGGTGCTGTTGCCATCTTGATTGCTTTGGCCACCATCAGTTTTCAGTCGATAAAAGCAGCATTGGCCAATCCGGTGAAGAGTTTGCGGAGTGAATAGGTTTGAGGTGAGAGCGATTTGCAAAACCTCAAACCTGAAACCCCTCACCTAAAAAACACCGATAAAAGCAGCATTGGCCAATCCGGTAAAGAGTTTGAGGAGCGAATAGTTAATGGATAACGCTAACCAACGGTTGGTAAAGTAAAAACTTCTCGTCCATAGAAATGATAGGTATTTGTTCTGATAAAGCAGTTGCCAATAAAAACCTGTCAAAAGGATCCCTGTGTTCTTCAAAAAAAGGAATGGACTGATAAGCGTAAATATATTCGTTCTTTAACGGTAACATATTAAAACCGTCTGCCAAAAGTTGGTTGGCAATAAAATCTATACTGACTATAAATGCAGGAAGTTTGCCTAATTTTAATTTGATTGACAATTCCATCAAACTAAATTGACTTACATAAATTTGATGGTTGGGATCTTCGATTAAAATTCGTAGCGAAGTTTTAAGCTTTGGGTTATCTTCTAAAGCCCAAATAATAATTTGGGTATCCAACAAGTAATCCATCAATACATGTAGTCGTTTAGATCGTCGAGCGGATCGTTAAAATTATCAGGGATACTAATTTTACCTTTTAAACTGCCTAACTGCCTTTTTTTTACAACAGGAGGTTGCATTTCATCTAAAAATGTAACCACAACTTTCGACTTGTTTTTAGTTGGTGGCATTTCATCTAAAACAATTTTTCCGTTGTCGTATATGCCTTTAATGGTTGTTGGCATGTTGTGTTTAATTGTAACCAAATTTAGTAAAGATAAACATCATTAAAAAATCAAAGTGTGTTTGCTTAATATTTAGAAAAGCACTTGTTTTCGCTCCCCCTCACTCTCCGCTCCCCTGGCACCTCAACTCTCCTGCCCGTTACCGAACACTTACTTGTAACGAAACCGGACATCAAACTAAAACCTTTTCTATATACTTCTTTTATTACCAATAAGTTAGCATTTTGGTACGACTGATGTTTGATTTAACTTGCAGTAGGAGTACTGTTGTTCTGAGTTAAATGTTAATGTTAAATGAAGCCTGAAACCCTCTCCCGTAAAAGGGAGGGGACAAAGGTGATGAACCAATCTTTCAATCCCCTAAAACCAAAACTATATGAAAACTTTTAAAACCACTTTCGTTTTATTTTTGCTTGGCCAGGCTTTGGCAACTTCGGCACAAAACAACGGCCAGCAGCCTTATTTAAACAAACCGTTTGCCAACGCAGCGATCAAAAACGTGAACGTGAAAACTTCGGGCGGAAGCATCACCGTGAGTGGCGGAACTGCTGCCGATGCGCATGTGGAAGTTTACATCAACGCGAACAACAACAACGAAAACCTTTCTAAAGATGAACTGGCCGAGCGTTTGAAGAATTACGACTTGGATGTTTCTATAAACGGCAACGAACTTCAGGCTACTGCAAAAGCCAAAAGCAACTTCAACTGGAAAAAATCACTAAGCATTTCCTTTAAAATTTATGTGCCAAAAGAAGTATCTACCAATTTGACCACCAGCGGCGGAAGCATCAGCCTCAACAACTTAAACGGCGAGCAAAATTTTACAACCAGCGGCGGCAGTTTGAATATTGACCAGTTGACGGGCGTTGTAAAAGGCCGTACCTCAGGCGGTTCCATCAACGTAACCAATTCAAAAAGCAACATTGATTTGCGCACCAGCGGCGGCAGTATTACTGCGGCGGATTGCCAGGGAACGATCAGTTTG
>CAXTKQ010000172.1:0-1699 GCA_964244955.1 uncultured Sphingobacteriaceae bacterium
ACAATTCAATCTTATCCGGATTTGAAGAAGATATCTCCCTTTGGTCGAGATGACAAAAAACGTTCATGCTTCTTTTATCAACCAAAAATTGTGATTGCAAAAAAATATAAATACCCGGCAGTGCTAACTATCGCCGGTTCGGATAGTGGCGGCGGCGCGGGTATTCAGGCTGATTTAAAAACGTTTTCTGCGCTGGGTTGCTTCGGTACATCGGCAATTACAGCGATAACAGCACAAAACACGTTGGGGGTAAGTGCAATACATTCGATACCTCCCGAAACTGTCGAAAAACAAATTCAGGCTGTTTTAGAAGACATCAAACCAGATACGATTAAAATCGGGATGGTGCACAGTGTAGAACTGGCTGTTGCAATTGCTTCTGTTTTAAAAGATTATCCTGCAATTCCGGTAATTTTTGATCCGGTAATGGTTGCAACAAGCGGCGATAAACTGATTGAAAACGGAACAATAAATACCTTAAAACAAGTCCTTTTTCCTTTGTCTGCTTTGGTTACACCCAATTTGGACGAAGCGGCTTTGCTTGCAGAAATGGAAATAAACAGTTTGGAAGATATGGAAACAGCGGCCAAAAAAATAATGGGTTTTGGTTGCAGCGCAGTATTGGTAAAAGGCGGACATTTAAAAGGAAAGCAATTGTTTGATGTTTATTTAGATAAAAGCGGACGAAAGCAAGTATTTTTAGCTGAATTTGTGGATACCAATAACACACACGGAACAGGTTGCAGTTTATCTTCGGCCATTGCTGCTTTGATGGCAAGAAAATTGGATTTATTAACGGCCATTGCAGAAGCAAAAATATATATCCATCAAGCGATAGAAAGCGGAAAAGACGTAAAAACCGGTGAAGGGAATGGCCCGCTCAATCATTTTTTTAACCCTGTAAAATTGATCAAACATGAGCTGGAGTAAATCGGCATGGGAGGAAGGCACTCCAACTTATGATACCATTATGGAAATGCCTTTTATCCGCGAACTTATTGCAGGAACATTGGACCTTGATAAATTTAAATTCTACATCGCGCAAGATTCTAATTACTTAAAACAATTTGGAAGGACGTTGGCTTTAATTGCAGCCAGAGCACCTTCGACCGAACATGTATTCAGGTTTATCCGCTTTGCCGAAGGCGCTATTGTGGTAGAAAAAGCTTTGCATGCAAGTTATTTTGTTGAGTTTGGAATTGAAGGAAAAGCCCCCATTTCGCCTGCTTGTCATCATTATACTAATTTCCTGTTAAAAGAAGCTGCGCTTTCTCAAGTTGAAGTAGCGATGGCTGCCGTGCTGCCTTGTTTCTGGATCTATAAAAACGTAGGCGATTATATTTATCAGCAGCAATCCAAAGAAAAAAACCCTTACCAAACCTGGATTGATACCTATGCCGGAGAAGAATTTGGCCTGCGCGTGCAGGAAGCAATTGCTATTTGTGATGCCGTTGCTGCAACTTGTACGACAGCGCAACAGCAAAAAATGACGGAAGCTTTTGTTACAGCCTGCAAATTAGAATGGCTGTTTTGGGACAGTGCCTGGCGGATGGAAAAATGGTAGGTAGAAAATGAGTAACATAATTTTAGGATAATGATTTTTACCCGATAAAAGAAGCATTCGTTATTGGATGCTTCTTTTATCACCTAAATTTTAGTCTTGCCGTTAGCCCATAAAATAAATACTGATACTCTGGCC
>CAXTKQ010000172.1:1709-5631 GCA_964244955.1 uncultured Sphingobacteriaceae bacterium
CCATTATCAAAACTACCTTTAAATTTAAAGCGATTACAATTGTTGTAAAGGAGGAAGACAATTATGAAATTACCGCAGAAATGAAAGAGGTTTTGGATGAAAATTTGGTAAAAGACGAAGAAACACACACCTTACCACAGTTGCATCTCAAATTTCTGTCTCAAATTTTTTCCATTCATCATAAGAAATAACCCCTAATTCTGGCTTTCCGTTTCCTTCTAAAATTGCAATAAATTCAAGGTAATGCCCGTCAGGGTCGTTGAAATAAATTGCAATTGCTGGCACCCAGGCAAAAACCATTGGTCTTTCAGTTGCGTCTTTTAAAAAGTTGTAAGGGTTTAAATTGTGTCCTTTCAAAAAGTCAACCGACTTGTTCAAAATATATTCTTTGTCGCAACGAAAAGCAAAATGTCGTTTATCAATTTCAGCTTTTGGTTTTTCCCAAAGCCCCAACATTGCTTCTTTCGGTTTTCCGATCCAAAAAAATGCAGCTCGTCGGCCTGCTTCAAAATAACATTGTTCAAGTCCAAGTATGTTTTTGTAAAAGTCAATAGAGTTCTCCAAGTTTTCAACAAACAAATGAGTTTCGAAAAGTCCTTGTATCATAATCAATTTTCGTTAATTGTTTATTTGTTGTTTTACTTCAGCCCAAACCAAAGTTAAATTTATATTTAAATGTTGATGCTTCTTTTATCGGCAAAATTTTAGTCAGTTGGCTGGAATTGAAGCAAAATCGAAAACAAAAATTAATGTTTAATTCCGTCAGCCAGTTTTCGCCGAACCACAGCAATGTTGTGTGCCGTTTATCTTTGCTCAATTTCATTTATTGCATTGCTTAGAGAACTGTCTGAATTTAAGTATTTAGATTTTATCAGTTCTGTTTTTTCCTTATCCTTTAAAGTTGCACTTAATGTATTTAAAAAAAAATCATAGTTTGTATAGTCAGTATGGGTCGTTAAGATAGATTTCAGCCATAGCCACATCTTTTGTTCACCTATTTCTTTTTCAATCGCAGTAAAAACGAGCGGTGCATAATAGTAAACATACAATTCACGGTTTTTATAGTCAGCGTTGGATTTTACTTTTGAAAAAGGTCGTGCTTCAAAGTCTTTTAATTCTTTTATCTTATCATTTATTATTTGTTGATAAATGTTTTCGGCCAAAACAGCTTTTGAAGCTTTCAGGGAAAGAAATTCTGCAAAACCTTCAGTCATCATATCACCAAGTTCAGAGTTGAAGACTTTGTAATTACCAAAGTAATAATGACCGAGTTCGTGAGCTATATAAACTTTAAAGCGATTGCCTTTTTGTTTATCAAACATGCCTTTCATTCCATACTTTCCATAACCAATATTAAATATAGTAGGGTAGGAAACAAACAACCATGCATTATTTTTTGAAGTAGGCGTTGTTTGCACATAAGTAATGGATGATTTATATGGTATGCTTAATTTGTTCTCATAAAACTTTTTAAAAGCATTAGTCATGTTTCCAAATTCTTTTATTTGTGCTTCTGTAATATCTGGATTTAAGAAATAAGTACTGTCAACATTCGCAAATTTATAACTACCCGAATACATACTTAAATCAACAGGTATATCGCTTTTTAATCTTGCTTTTGTGCCTTGTACAGGCACACTTCCGTTTAGGTAAATCACATTGCAGTCAGTACAGTTTACCGTCAAATCATACTTTACCTTATTTAAAATAGCATCTTTAGTAATATCATATAATACAGGATACCAGCAAGTTTGAAACCCATCTGTTCTTACAGAGTAGCCATTGAAAGCAATATTTCCCTTCCAATCTTGTCTGCTATAATTTTTAATAGTGTCTGTTGCCACAGGATACTTTCCTGTATAGCGTACTTCTAATGAACGAGGTAAAAACTTCCCTTTGCCGGTGTTGTCTGGAAAAAAATAACCTATTGATTCATAAGTTGACAATGTATCATTCAAAGCTTTATCGTAAGAGATAAGAAAATTTTTATCAAGACTTTTAAAGTATAGAATGTTCATTCCCGAATTGAGCCGGATTGCATAATTTTTTATTTTTGGAATATTTTCTAAAATAATATCACAGTCAAACGTGCCTTTTGCAATAGAAATATTTACTGTTCCTTTCAATGTAGGAATAGTGTCCTGAGCTTTTGCAAACTGAAATATAACAGTTAACAGTAATATACAATTAAGAAGCTTCTTTTGCATTTTTGGTATCGGATTTAATAAGTTTAAAACTCTTAAACATACAAAAATTTCTTTTTTCAGCTACATCAATTAAGATTTTGAAAATTCTATTTTCCGCACAACCATGCTTCTTTTATCACCTAAATTTATAAGATCATTGTAAACCTCACTTCAATTCCACATTCCCTTCCTCACCTTCCCTTTAAATTTTTAATTTTGCGCTTCCACCAAAAACAAACAACTTGGAGCCGCAAAACTTAACCACCCTACAAACCGCCACCGACCTTGGCCTGCTTCCCGAAGAATTTGAACGCATTAAAGAGATATTAGGCCGCACGCCAAACTTTACCGAACTGTCTATTTTTTCGGTAATGTGGAGCGAGCATTGTTCTTACAAAAACTCCATCACCTGGCTTAAAAAACTACCGAAAGACGGGCCGCGGATGCTGGCAAAAGCCGGCGAAGAAAACGCCGGGTTAGTTGACCTGGGCGATGGCATCGGTTGCGCTTTTAAAATCGAATCGCATAACCACCCTTCCGCTTTAGAACCTTATCAAGGTGCGGCAACGGGTGTCGGCGGCATCAACCGCGATATTTTTACGATGGGCGCGCGGCCGATTGCACAGCTAAACTCGCTTCGTTTTGGTGATTTGAAAAACGACCGGACAAAATGGCTGGTAAAAGGAGTAGTGAAGGGCATTGGCGATTACGGCAACGCTTTTGGCATCCCAACCGTTGGCGGCGAGTTGTTTTTTGATGAATGTTTCCAGGTAAATCCGTTGGTGAATGCTTTTTCGGCAGGCATTGTAAAAGCTGGCGAAACGGTTTCTGCAACTTCTTATGGTGTTGGCAATCCAGTTTTTATTGTGGGTTCTTCCACCGGAAAAGACGGGATTCATGGTGCTGCTTTTGCCTCTAAAAATATCACAGAAGATTCGGTGAATGATTTGCCTGCGGTGCAAGTTGGCGATCCTTTCCAGGAAAAATTATTGCTGGAAGCTTCGCTGGAAGTGATCAAAACCGGTGCCGTTATCGGGATGCAGGATATGGGTGCGGCCGGGATTATCTGTTCCAATTCCGAAATGTCGGCCAAAGGCGAACATGGAATGGTGATCAATTTAGATAAAGTGCCAACGCGCCAGGAAAACATGCAGCCTTTTGAAATCCTGCTTTCAGAATCTCAGGAACGGATGCTGATTGTGGTAGAAAAAGGCCGCGAAGCAGAAGTACAAGCTGTTTTTGATAAGTGGGATTTAAACTGTGTACAAATTGGTGAAGTAACCGATACCAAACGTTTGGTTTATTACCGGCACGGAGAAATGGTGGCGGACGTTCCGGCAGATGATTTGGTTTTGGGCGGAGGCGCGCCGGTTTATCAGCGTGAATACAAAGAGCCCGCTTATTTTGCCGAGACTAAAAAGTTTAACATTGACCAGGTTGCAGAACCGGAAGACTTAAAAACCGTTGCCGATCATCTGATTTCGCATCCCAATATTGCTTCCAAACGTTGGGTTACCGATCAATATGATTCGATGGTTGGCACTTCTACCGTAACCACCAACCAACCTTGTGATGCGGCCGTTGTTGCCGTAAAAGGAACTGATAAAGCTATTGTTTTGACTTTGGATTGCAATTCCAGGTATGTTTATGCCGATCCGGAAGTAGGTTGCGCCATTGCCGTTGCCGAAGCTGCCCGAAACATTACCTGCGCTGGCGGCGAGCCTGTTGCCATTACC
>CAXTKQ010000173.1:0-5600 GCA_964244955.1 uncultured Sphingobacteriaceae bacterium
ATAGGGTTGAACGAACTTAGAAAAATGGCTAAGCAGCCAATAATTGAAGTATAAAATATTTTGATTTTCATGTTGAGATTTCCTGATTGGTTTAACATAAAAGAATCCAATGCTTCTTTTATGCCCTAAAAAACTATAAACTTTCTTTGATCTTTTTAATGATGTTGGTGCTCGAACTGTTGTCCAAATAATTAATTAGTTCCACTTTTCCGCCGTGGTTGATCACCCAATCAGCGCCCGCAATATCTTCCACACGGTAATCGCCGCCTTTAACCAAAACATCCGGACTGACTGCCCGGATCAGTTTTTCGGGCGTATCTTCATCAAAAATGATAACCGCATCAATAAAATGCATAGCGGCAAGCAGCAAAGCACGCCCGCCCTGGTTTTGCAACGGCCGGTTTTCGCCTTTCAGCCGCCGCACAGAAGCATCCGAGTTTACACCGACAATTAAACGGTTGCCAAAAGAAGCGGCGCCAGCCAAACTGATGACATGGCCGGCGTGCAAAATATCAAAACAACCATTGGTAAAAACAATTTTTTGCGACATGAGCCGCCAGGTAACCAACGCGTTTTGCAACTGATTAACATTCAGGATCTTTTTTTTGATAACGGCTAATTTGTCAAGCATCTTCTAAATCAATTTATTATCGGCATCCGGGAAAACCAGGATCGGCTCGTAAACTTTCGCTTCTTCCATCGGCAAAAAACCGTACGACATGATGATCACAATATCGCCAACTTGCGCCAAGCGCGCCGTTGCACCGTTCAAGCAAACCATGCCCGAGCCGCGTGCCCCTTTTATCGCATAAGTTTCAAAACGCGCGCCGTTGTTGTTGTTCACAATTTGCACACGCTCGTTGGCAATAATCTTGGCCGCATCCATCAAATCTTCATCAATGGTAATGCTGCCCACATAGTTCAGTTCGGCCTGCGTTATTTTTACCCGGTGAATTTTGGATTTTAATAGTTGAATAACCATACACAAAGGTAGTATTGATTTATGATTTATTGCGAATGCCGTTTTTCAACCTAAAATCATATTATCAATCAGCCGCGTTTGGCCAACTTTGGCTGCAACCAAGGCGATTGTTCCTTTTTCGGGATCATTTAAATCTTCGCTCAAATCGTTTGCATTTACTATTTCCAGGTATTCCAGTTCTACGCCCGGTTCGGCTTTTATCATTGCCACAGCTTCTTTTAAGGCTGATTGTGCCGATGCTTCTTTTACCAGTACTTTTTTGATATGGTTTAAAGCGCGCGACAAAACCAAAGCATGTTTCCGGTCTTCCGCATTTAAATGAATGTTGCGCGAGCTCATCGCCAGCCCGTCTGCTTCGCGGATAATCGGGCACATCACCAGTTTTACCGCCAGTTTTTTCAGTTCCGCCATCTTTTCGATCACCCGGAACTGCTGAAAATCCTTTTGTCCGAAAAAAGCCACGTCAGGTTTTACGGCCATAAAAAGCTTATAAACAATCTGCATTACGCCCTGATAGTGGCCGGGCCGGAATTTGCCTTCCAAACAATGCTCAACCTCGCCGATATCCAAATGCCAATGCTCTTTTTGCGGGTACATTTCTGTTGTTTCGGGCATAAACAAAACATCGCATCCGGCTTGTTGCAATTTTTTGATGTCGGTTTCTATCGGCCGCGGATATTTTTCCAAATCGGTTGCATTGGTAAACTGGGTCGGGTTTACAAAAATGCTGCATACAACTAACTGGGTTTGGGCTTTGGCCAAGGCAATCAATGATAAATGCCCATCGTGCAAAGCGCCCATCGTTGGCACCAAACCAATCGGCTTTTTGTTTTGCTGTTGCAGGTATTCTTGCAGAGCGGCAATGGTTTTCAGGATTTTCAAAGCTGTAAAAGTTCCTATAATTTTTAAAGAAGTAAACTGTTTCCGGTTCAAAATTGCGCATTTGGTTAAAATAAGCTGCTATCCGCTTGTACGATTGATTGATAAATCATAAGATAATCACTACCTTTGTAGCCTTAATTGTAAATTTCTTTACACATAATTAACAACAATAAAAGATGAGTAAATCGAAACTTTTGTTTATTACACAAGAAATGTCGCCCTTTCTTGAACTTTCTAAAATTTCCGAAATCACCCGTCAGCTTCCGCAGGCCATGCAGGAAAAAGGGTTTGAGATCAGGATACTGATGCCGAGGTTTGGAAATATTAATGAACGAAGGAACCGTTTACACGAAGTGATCCGCCTATCGGGCATGAACATTATTATTGATGACAACGACAACCCGCTGATTATCAAAGTAGCATCTATCCCTGCCGCACGCATGCAGGTTTACTTTCTCGACAACGAAGAATATTTTCAGCGCAAATATGTTTTCCGCGACAAAGAAGAAAAATTTTATGCCGATAACGACGAACGCATGATCTTTTTTTGCAAAGGCGCTTTGGAAACCGTAAAAAAATTAGGCTGGGCCCCAGATATCATCCATTGCCACGGCTGGTTAACTTCTTTGGTCCCCGCTTATGTTAAAACCAGCTACAAAGACGACCCGACTTTTAAAAACTCCAAAGTGATATACTCTTTTTACGACCATAATTTTAGTGAAAACCTAAGTGCCGGTTTTACCCAAAAAGCGGTGATGAACGGCATGACCGAAAAACAGGTTGAAGCTTACAAAGAAGGCAATAGTATAGCCCTTGACAATGGCGCTTTGCAATATGCCGATGGTTTGGTTATAGGCAGCAACGAGCTTAGCCCGGAACTGTTAAATAATGTTAAAAAGAGCGGCAAACCGGTGCTGGACTATGATTTAACCCTTGATCCGGAAAATTTTTACAACTTTTACGAAGAAATCACCAATGATGAATTGGTACATGTTGCATAAGATTTAACCCGAATATGAAATTTTCTAAATTAGGCTTATTAACGCTGTTGATAAGCCTTTTTATTTTAAGCAGTTGCAAAAAACCTGATAGCGTAGGTTTAGCTGTTGACCCTTCCGAAGTGATTAATGGCACTTTGCTGGACACCGTTTCCATCACCACCACTACGTTAAGAGACGACAGCATTGTTACTACCAACTTAACTGCCAGGCAAGCCGGTACTTCTGTTTCTGTTTTTCCTTTGGCTTATTATAAAGACCCAATATTTGGTGTTACAGAAGCAAACGCCGCCCTCTCTTTGGGCACGCCTGCCAGTACAGCTTTTACCAGGCCAACCGGAACCGTTACCGTAGATTCTGCCGTTTTGGTATTGCGCTATGGCAGAAATTTTTATGGCGATACTACGGCAACCAATTATAAACTGAATGTTTACCAGTTGAACGAGCAGCCCTTAAACCAAGCTTACTACAACACTAAAGCTTGGGCATACAACCCTACTTTAATTGGCACAGGCAGTTTTCATGCCCGCCCCAACGACAGCGTTAAAGTATTGCAAATAGTTACAGGCGCAAAAGACACCATTAAAAAACTACAGCCGCAAATCAGAATCCCTGTTAACACGGCTTTTGTTAAGAACAATATTTTGTTGACAGATTCTTCCAAACTGATCGGGACAGAAGCTTTTAAAAGATATTTTAAAGGTTTGTATTTAACATTCGACAAAGCACAAACAACCGGAGGCCCGGGCGGTAATTTTTATTTATTAACAGATTCCTGTGCTTTAAATATTTATTATAAAAACACAAGCAGCACCGGCACTATTGATACGGTGATGGCTTCTTTCCCGGCCTCAGGAAATTATGCCGCCCAAATCAAACATGATTATACCGGTACAGCAATTCCGGCTGCTTTAAGCAATGCAAAATCATCAGGAACGGTTTACCTGCAAGGTTTGGCTGGTTTGCGTGCCAAAATAGCTTTTCCTTCATTGGCCACCAATGTTAAAAAACAGCTTGGCAACGCTGCTTTAAACCGCGCCGAATTGATCATCACACCAGTTGCAGGCACACAAATTTATCCTTTTTTGCCTGCGCCGAGGCTTACGATGTATCGTTATAACGTAGCCAAACAGCGAACTTTAATACCTGATGCCAACAGTAACGACACACGTTTTATAAGCCTGCTTCCTTATGGTTTTGGCGGATTTTATAATTCAATAAAAAATGAATACCATTTTGTGATTACCGGCTACATCCAGGATTTACTTTCTGGTAAAACAATTGATTACGGAACCTTTCTTGCCCCGGCCGATTTTTATAATCCAGCAGTAGAATATAGTACCGGTTCTGCCTACAGTGCCGGAAGATTGGTTGCCGGGGGCGATAAAACTTCTGCCTACAAAATGAAACTGAACATCATTTACACACCGGCTTTGGTGAAGTAACCATAAACTTTTTAGGGCTTAAACCCGTAAAAGTTACCATGCTTCTTTTACCACTAAAAAATTGGTGTTTCGTTTTTCTTATTAAAAAAGAAAGAAACTCAATGATTTTTATGCCATAAAAGAAGCATAGAACGTTCGATAAATTTTTCAGCAGGATCAAATATAAAAACACTGAATAGCTTTTATATTTGATCCTGTTTTGTAAAACTGCTGCCTGTTATGTGTGGAATTGTAGGATATATTGGCTTTCGGGATGCCTACCCGATTGTAATAAAAGGTTTGCACCGCTTGGAATACCGCGGTTATGACAGTGCCGGTGTTGCCTTGCTGGACCAGGAAGTTAAAGTTTATAAAAAAGCCGGCAAGGTGTCCGATCTGGAAAATTTCGTAAAAGACATTCCGATGAAAGGCACGGCCGGAATGGGCCACACGCGTTGGGCCACGCATGGCGCGCCAAGCGACCGCAACTCGCACCCGCACTCATCCGGCAACCGGGAATTAACCATCATCCATAACGGCATCATTGAGAATTATGCAACGATAAAAGAAGCATTGATCGAAAAAGGCCACGAGTTTAAAAGCGATACCGACACGGAGGTTCTGGTCCACCTGATCGAAAACATCCAGGATGAAACCCAGCTCGGTTTGCAGGAATCAGTCCGCATTGCCTTAAACCAGGTAATTGGCGCCTATGCCATCGTTGTTATGAGCAGCAATGAGCCGGATCAGTTGATTGCTGCGCGAAAAGGAAGCCCGATGGTAATTGGTGTAGGCAAAGGCGAATATTTTATTGCTTCGGACGCCACGCCAATTGTAGAATATACCCGAAACGTAATTTATCTGAACGATAACGAGATTGCTTATATCAGCCGGGAAAACTTGTTGATTAAAAGTATTGACAACGTAATTCAGGTTCCTTATATTCAGGAACTGGAATTAAAGCTCGAAACGCTGGAAAAAGGCGGTTTCGACCACTTTATGCTGAAGGAGATTTACGAGCAGCCGCGTTCTGTGCGCGATTGTATGCGCGGCCGTATTTATCCGCAGCAAGGAAGAGTGCAGTTGGGCGGACTGACAGAATACGCTGAAAAACTGAAAAACATTAACCGTATTATTATCGTTGCCTGCGGAACTTCCTGGCACGCAGGCTTGGTGGGCGAATATTTGATCGAAGAGTACGGGCGCGTTTCGGTTGAAGTAGAATATGCTTCCGAATTCCGTTACCGCAACCCGGTTATTTCAGAAAAAGATTTGGTGATTGCCATTTCCCAATCCGGCGAAACGGCCGATACG
>CAXTKQ010000174.1:0-5588 GCA_964244955.1 uncultured Sphingobacteriaceae bacterium
CATTGAAGTAGCCGGTTTTAACGAACGCAAACGGGCGGATTTGCGCAAACGCAACATTGGGTTTGTGTTCCAAAGCTTTAACCTGATTGATGAACTGACCGTTTTTGAAAACGTAGAATTGCCGCTCATTTATCTCGGTGTGGACAGTGCCGAACGCAAAAAACGGGTAGATGTGGTGTTGGACAAAATGCAGATCATGCACCGCCGCAACCACTTTCCGCAACAGCTTTCCGGCGGACAGCAGCAGCGTGTTGCCGTAGCGCGCGCGGTGGTAAACAACCCAAAACTGATTTTGGCGGATGAGCCGACCGGTAACCTGGATTCTTCTAATGGCAATGAAGTGATGCAGCTTTTAACGGAATTGAACGAGCAGGGAACCACGATTGTGATGGTAACGCACTCGGAGCATGATGCGCGGTACAGCCATCGAATTATCCGGATGCTGGACGGGCAGACGGTTACGGAAAATTTGTTGGTGTGAGGGGGGGAAGAGGCTGTCAGCGATCAGCTTTCGGCAATCAGTGAGCTGCATGTTTGATACCTCTTGCTAAAAAAACATTGATAAAAGAAGCATTGAACAATCCAGTGAAGAGTTTGCGGAGTGAATGAGGTTTGGGGTAAGAGGTTTGAGGTATCAGCAGTTTGCAAAACCTCATGCCTTGCACCTCCTACCAAAAAAACATTGATAAAAGAAGCATCAGTTATAAAACTAAAACCATGTTTAAAAACTACATCAAAATTGCTTGGCGAAATTTACTTCGCAACAAAAGCTTTTCTACAATCAACATTTTTGGTTTGGCAATTGGTATGGCCAGCGCAATCCTGATTTTGTTATGGATACAAAACGAGGTAAGCCATGACCGGTTTCATGAAAAGAAAGACCGCTTGTACACAGCAAATAATCGTGATAAATTTAATGGTGAGATACAGGCATGGAGCCAAACGTCAAAACCATTGGCTCTTGCCTTAAAAACGGAATACCCTGAAGTGGAAGATGCTGTGCGGATAACGGACGCAACTTTTCTATTTACAGTTGGTGATAAGCACTTAAACTTGACAGGTTATTTTACTGATCCCGGCTTTTTCAACCTGTTTACTTTTCCTTTATTAGAAGGTAATATCAAAGGTTTAAATGGCAAATACAACATCGTTCTCACCCAAAAAACGGCAAAAAAACTTTTTGGCAATAAAGATGCCATGGGCAAAACAGTAAAGATTGATAGTACTGATATCTTTACTGTAACTGGTGTATTGAAAGATTTGCCCAACAATACTGCTTTTGATTTTGAATACTTGTTGCCTTGGTCGTACTTAACAAAACTTGGCGGTGATGATAATAGTTGGGGCAACAATTCTGTAGAAACTTTTATTTTATTAAAGCCGGGCGTTTCACAAACCAGCTTTGATGCAAAGATTAAAAACATTACCATCAACCATAATAAAGACGGCGACAAATCAACCACACAGGTTTTTACCCAATTGTTTAGTGATTCTTATTTGTATAATAAATCAGAGAACGGCCAATATATAGGCGGGCGGATAGAAAGGGTAAAATTATTCGGGATAATTGCAGCTTTTATTCTGCTGATCGCCTGTATCAATTTTATGAATTTGAGCACGGCACGGAGCGAAAAACGGGCAAAAGAAGTTGGCATCCGCAAAGTAGTTGGTGCACCAAAAAGCTCCTTGATCGCCCAGTTTATTGGCGAAAGTATCCTGTTGGCATTTCTTGCCGGTATTATCGCTCTTATTATTGTTCAACTCAGCCTTTTCAGCTTCAACCATTTGGTAGATAAAGCATTGTACATTCCTTTCTCCAACCCTTTTTACTGGCTATTTACCATCATTTTTATTTTCTTTACCGGTCTGCTTGCGGGTAGTTATCCTGCCCTTTACCTGTCTTCTTTTAAACCGGTAAAAGTATTGAAAGGCACATTTAAAGCTGCAAACGCGCTGGTTACGCCACGTAAAGTTTTGGTGGTGATACAGTTTACGTTTGCCATTGCACTTATTATTTGTACCATCATTGTTGTCCATCAGATTAAATTTGCCCAAGCTAGGGATACTGGTTATTCAAAAGACAACCTGATTTATACTAACCTCGATGGTGATGTAGGAAAACATTTTGACCTGATAAAAAGCGAATTGATTGGTACGGGTGCCGCTACGGCTGTAACCAAATCTATGAGCCCGATTACCAAGCGCAATAGCGATGGCTGGGGCTACTCGTGGCAGGGAAGTACAGAAGCTGAAAAGAAGGTGGACTTTATCAGGCAATCTTCTGAAGCTGACTTTGTAAAAACAATGGGCATAAAGCTAGTACAGGGACGGGATATCGACATCAAAAATTATCCTTCCGACTCAACCGCCATTTTGCTAAACGAAGCTGCCGTAAAAGTAATGCACTTAAAAGACCCGGTAGGACAAACCATCAAAGGCGACGGCCGGGAATGGCATGTAGTAGGTGTAATTAAAGATTTTATTTTTGAATCACCTTATGAAAAAGTAAATCAACTTTTAGTATTGGGGCCAAAATCATGGTTTAATGTGATGCACATTAAACTTAACCCGGCAAAACCAGTTGCGGAAGATTTGGCATTGATTGAGCAGATTTTTAAGCAAAACAACCCGCAATACCCTTTTGAATATAAGTTTGTGGACGAGGAATATGCCAAAAAGTTTCAGGACGAAACACGCGTGAGCGCATTAGCTGGCCTGTTTGCCGGATTGACCATTTTTATTTCCTGCCTGGGCTTGTTTGGCTTAGCCACGTACATGGCCGAAAACCGGTTGAAAGAAATCGGGGTGCGCAAAGTTTTAGGTGCTTCTGTAGCAAATATTACCACCCTGCTGTCCAAAGATTTCTTAAAGTTGGTGGTTATTTCTATCGTCATTGCATCACCAGTTGCTTGGTGGGCCATGCATAGTTGGCTGGAAAATTATACTTATAAAATTAGTATCAGCCTTTGGGTTTTTGTACTGGCAGGCTTAGGCGCTATGTTAATTGCTGTGTTGACCATTAGTTTTCAGGCGATAAAAGCAGCATTGGCCAATCCGGTTAAGAGTTTGCGGAGTGAGTGAGAAAAGCTTTCAGTTATCAGCTTTCAGTTATCAGCCGCTGCAATGCCGAAACTAACTTCACACCAAAAAATTGAATTATAAAAGAAGCTGAAAGCAGAATGCTGACAGCTAAAAGCTTAAGAAAATGTTTAAAAACTACATCAAAATTGCCTGGCGCAACCTTGTAAAAAGTAAAGTTTACAGTGCCGTAAATATTCTGGGTTTGGCAGCAGGATTGGCAAGTTTCATCATTATCTTGTTATACCTTAATTATGAACTGAGTTATGATAAATGGAACCCGGAACTGAAAAAAGTTTACAAAGTTTCTATTTATGAAAATGGAGATTACTTACCTCAATCGTACGCGCCGCTGGCCAGTTTTTTAGCACAAAATTATCCTGATGCAGAAGCTGGTACTGCGGTACAGGGAGGAATGGATTTTGATGTTTTGCTTGCTGCCAACAATAAAAAAATCTATCAGAAGGGCTTGGTTACCGTAGATTCTTCTTTCTTAAAAGTATTTCCTTATAAAATTACCCGAGGCGATGCCAAGACGGCGTTGGACAAACCTGATGCAACGGTTATAACTGAAGCGTTAGCGCAAAAATTGTTTGGAGACGAAGACCCGATAGGTAAACCGATAAAAGTGTTTAACGCCTTTACCGGAACTATCACTGCAATTATGCAGGAGCCAAAAACGCCAACCCATTTTAATGCCCAGATTTTGATGCGTTTTCCTTACGAAAAATCAAATATGCACTGGGGAAACCGCTCGTATCAAACTTACATCAAACTAAAACAACCTGTTGCAGAAGCTAAATTTGAAAATGACATCAACCGGTTGTATTACAATGAACGCCTGAAAAAAGGCAATCAAACTTTTGAGGCTTACAAAAAATCTGGACAAAAATCTTTTCTTTATACCGATGCGGTTGCCAATCTCCACAACTTTCCTAAACATGGCGAAAGCAATTTTAAAACGGTTTCCATCTTGTTGATCCTTGCGGTTTTGTTGCTGCTGGCCGGTGCTATCAACTTCAGTAACCTGGCCATAGCAAAATCAGTTGGCCGTGCAAAAGAAGTTGGGATGCGCAAAGTTTTGGGTTCGGACAGGAAACAATTGGTGTTCCAGTTTATGTCCGAGACCATTATGCAATGTGTTATCAGCTTGGGCATTGCTGTTTTTATCGTACTATTTTCGTTGAGGTTTATCAACCAATCTTTCAATATCAGTTTAAGTTTTTGGCATCAAAATAATACAAGTTCAATATTTGTTCAAATTGCATTGTGCCTGTTGCTTGTAATATTGCTTTCGGGATTATATCCATCCTTAATTGTATCCAAGTTTAATACGGCAAAAGTTTTAAAAGGAAATTATTCGTCAGGAAACAAAGGCACATTTTTTCGCAACGGTTTAATTGTTGTACAATTTATGGTTTCTGCATTTTTTGTGATGGCTGTATTGGTTATCAAAAGTCAGATGCATTATATGCAAACCAAAGACAAAGGTTTTTCTGCCGAACAAGTGATGCGGATAGAAACATCGCAAAAAATAAGGGAAGAAGGTTTTTCAAATGTACAAAACACCTTGTTATCTATAACCGGTGTAAGTTCGATAGCCAAAACAACCAGTGTACCTGGCGACCAGAAAGAAATGGCTGATACTTCTACCTCCGATTTTAAATATGAGGGGAAAGGTTTGCGTATGGCATCTGTAAAAGTAAGCACGGATTATTTTAAAACTTTAAAAATTGCATTGGTACAAGGCCGGTTATTTAATGAAAGTTATACCGATCAAAATACCCGCGCTGCCGTAATTAATGAAACTGCTTTTCAAAAATTTCATGACAATAATCTCATCGGGAAAACCCTGGCTTTTGATAATTGTGATAGTATCCCGGTAAAAATTGTAGGTGTTGTAAAAGATTTTAATGTGCAAGGGTTTGAAAGCGTCGTGCAACCTGTGGTCTATACCATTGGAAACAAAGCTTGCATGTACCAGTCGGGCGGTGCAATATTGGTTAAGCTCAACAGTAACCACATGCAAAAAACGGTTGCGGCTATAGAACAAGCTTGGAAAAATATTGATCCCGATTCGCCTATCCGTTACTCCTTCCTGGATGATAATTTCCAGCAATTGTTCTTGTCCTATTCCAGGTTGCAAAGTTTGATCACTTTTTTTGCGGTTATCGCCATTTTGATTTCTGCCATGGGCTTGTTTGCCCTTACCGCTTATTTTACCAAACAACGCACCAAAGAAATTGGGGTGCGTAAAGTATTGGGCGCAACGGTAGCACAATTGGCCACTTTAATGAGCAAAGAATTTGTTTTTCTGGTGGTTTTATCTGTATTGCTGATCTCGCCGTTTGCCTGGTGGGTGATGAACTGGTGGCTGCAAACTTTTGTATACCGCATCCAAATCAGTTGGTGGCTTTTTGCTTTGGCAGCTTTTTTAGTGTTAAGCGTCGCGCTCATCACCATCAGTTTTCAGGCGGTAAAAGCAGCATTGGCCAATCCGGTAAAGAGTT
>CAXTKQ010000175.1:0-5352 GCA_964244955.1 uncultured Sphingobacteriaceae bacterium
GGATACTGATCTTTATCCTTGCCTTTATTGCCTGCTTTGCTTTTTCTTTCGGCCCGGTTTGCTGGGTTGTGGTAGGCGAAATATTTCCTAACGCCATCCGTGGGAAAGCCATGGCTTTGGCCACGCTTTCTTTATGGATTGGCAATTTTTTAGTCGGCCAGTTAACGCCTGTCATGCTGGAAGGCTTAGGCTCTTCATGGACGTTTTGGATCTTTGCCATATGCTGCTCACCTGCCTTGTGGGTTACCTGGAAGCTATTGCCCGAAACAAAAGGCCGCTCTTTAGAAAACATAGAAGCTTATTGGAAAGCAAGTTATAAAGGAAAATTAAAAACATAAAAAAGACATGAAAAAACAAGAACCAGTTTCAGTTTTATCCTGAAAAACAATGCTTCTTTTAGCACGCTGTCATTTCGACCGCAGGGAGAAATCTTATTCGACCTGAAAAAACAACAATGCTTCTTTTACCCTATAAAAATTGGTGTTGCGCCTTCTATCAAAAATCAAAAAAGCGCAATGATTTTTATGCCCTAAAAGAAGCATCGCGATGCCTGATAAAATTTGAAGAACTATCAACCTAAAAAACATTAACCAGCCCAAACAGGATATCAAACCAATTATTATGGACCAATATTTTTCTAACCGCATCAGCAAAAAATACCAGCATTTTCTGTCTTTGTTGATCAATCCGATCCATTTGCCAGAACATTTATTTGTTGCCAATAATTGTGGGCTGATTACTTTAAACACCAGCACATTCAATTTTTTTAAACAGAAGATGGGTATAAAAACGGGAATGCTCATACTGTTTTTATCGGCCTTTTTTTGTGGTGCCATAGCCCAAAACAAAGTTGCCTGGGAAATTGGCAAGGCAGACCATAGTTATGGCGATATGGCTTTGGCGCCTTCCAACTATAAACATTTTTTAGATAATGATTTCGGTTGGGAAGACCGTTATTTTTTGATCGGCTTTTCTAACCCCAAAAAGGATTGGCCTTATGTGCTGCCTGGTCCAAAAGATAGTTGGGGCGGCACGGCCCAAAACTCCGGGATCAGGACACAAGTGTTGAACATCCTGTTTGGCATAGCGCAAATCCCGGCGAACGATAATTGTAATTTCACGGTTAATGTGCTGGCCTATCGCGATAGTTTGCCGCCGCTGGTAAAAGTCACCATCAACGGAAAACCCTTTCGGTTTCAATTGCCAAAAGGGGATGAAAATAATGCCATTGAAGGGGATTTAAGCCATGCAAAACCGTATAAAATAGAGTTCCCAATAGCAACAGGTTTGCTGCATAAAGGAGGCAACGAAGTACAGATAACTTCGCTGAAAGGTTCCTGGCTGGTATTCGATCAGCTTAAATTAGAAGCACCGAAAGACCTCATCCTGATAAAACCCACCAACGTATTTTTACGAAATGTTAAAGCTGCCGATTATGAGATTGAAAAAGACGGCCGGCATTATCAGCCTTTGTTGGTAGATGTGCAGCATTTGACCGGGAAACCAAAACTTACGGTTAAATTAGATGGAAAGCTGGTTTTTTCTGAAACCCTTGATTCTGCCCGGTACGAATTTGAAGTGCCGATGCCGGCAGTTTCCGCAGCGAAAAGCAGTAATTATGAAATCTTCAGCAATAATATTTCTATCGAAAAAGGAAAAGTGCAGCGCGCGCCTCACGCTGTTTTTTCTGCTGCCGATTATGTAGATACCAAATTAGGTTCTGCACATTCCAGGTGGATGATTGCCCCGGGGCCGTGGATGCCGTTTAGTATGGTGAAGATCAGCCCGGACAATCAAAACTCGGAATGGATGGGCGGCTATGAACCAAGCTATGAAAGCATCGGCACTTTCAGCCATATCCACGAATGGACAATGGCAGGTTTGGGAATAATGCCTACAAGCGGGCCATTAAAAACTACCGTAGGAAACGAACAACGCCCGGAAGAAGGTTACCGTTCGCAGATTAATAAAGAAACGGAGGAAGCACCGTTGGGCTATTACAAAGTGCAGCTTGCAGACCACAACATTAAGGCAGAACTGACTGCAACTACCCGGTGCAGTTTTCAGCGTTATACTTATCCAAAAATGACGGACGCGAGGGTAATGATGGACTTAAAAATCCCTGCCGAATATGATTATGCCTTAAAAGAAGTCAGCATCAACAAAGTAAGCGATTACCGGATTGAAGGGTCGAGCAAACAGTTTTCGGCAAACGTATGGGCAGGCGGCGTTGACCAGGAATATACCGTCCATTTTGTGATCGAGTTTGACCGCCCTGTTAAAAAGTTTGGCACTTGGGTTAACCAGCAGGTAAGTAACCATGATATTGTTAACATTGCAAACCCTACAAATGCCGGCGCTTATGCTGAATTTGACACCAACGAAAACCAAACGGTTCAGGTACGGACGGGCATTTCACTGGTAAGCATAGCAGACGCCCGGGAAAATTTAGCAGCCGAGGTAACGCAGCCTTTTGACTGGAGTTTTGATAAAGTCCGCAATGCACAAAAAGATACCTGGAACAAATTGTTAGGCCGTTTGGAAATCAGCAGTAACGACAGGCGCGAAAAAATGCGCTTTTACAGCAACATGTTTAGGGCACTGGCCAGCAGGAATACCTGGAGCGATGTAAACGGCAAATGGGTGGATGCCTCAAAAAAAACACAACAGTTAAAAAACTCCAATTCCCCTGCATTGGGCTGCGATGCTTTTTGGAACACTTTCTGGAACTTAAACCAGTTTTGGAATTTGGCCACGCCCGAATGGTCTTCCAATTGGGTAAAATCACAATTGGCGATGTATGATGCTAACGGCTGGCTTGCCAAAGGCCCGGCAGGGATGAACTATGTACCGGTAATGGTTGCCGAACACGAAATCCCTTTGGTGGTAAGTGCTTATCAAATGGGTATCCGAGATTATGATCCGCAAAAACTTTTTGAAGCCGTACACAAAATGCAAACCACCCCGGCCCAAAAAGTAGGAAAGGCTGGTTTTGCAGGAAATGAAAATTTACAGGTTTACTTAAAATACAAATATGTGCCTTATGATTTGGGTAGGTTTTCAAATACACTTGAATATGCTTATGATGACTGGACAGTGGCCCAACTGGCCAAATCTTTGGGCAAGCAAACGGAATACGACTTGTTTACAGACCGCTCGGCATATTGGAAAAATGCGATTGACAAAGAAACAGGTTATGCTCGGATGAAGAAATCAGACGGGACATGGTATCCGAATTTTGACCCGTTTAGGTCTGGCGCAAATGAGCAGTATGTAGAAGGAAATGCCTGGCAATTAACCTACTTTGTTCCGCAGGACTTGCCCGGGCTCATCAAAACCATTGGCGAAAAGAAGTTTGTTGACCGCCTTTCCTGGGGTTTTGGCCAAAGTTTTAAAAACCGGTTTAACGCGCCCGGAGACCAATATTGGAACAACCCGGTTGACCAGGGCAACCAGCAATCTATGCACTTTGCCTACTTGTTTAACTGGGGAAAAGAACCCTGGCTTACCCAAAAGTGGAGCCGGTCCGTTCTTGACCGGTATTACGGTTACGGCGTAGCAAATGCCTATTTGGGCGATGAAGACCAGGGGCAGATGAGCGCCTGGTTTATCATGTCGGCTTTAGGGCTTTTTCAAACAGATGGTGGTGCCAATGCCAATCCGATTTACGAGATCGGAAGCCCGATTTTCCCAGAAGTGGTTATCCATCTAAACCACCAATATGGCCGCGGAGACAAATTTACCATCAAAGCCAACCATGTTTCCCGAGACAATAAATATGTACAACGTGCCACATTAAATGGAAAAACGCTCCAGTCTTTTTGGTTCCCGGCAAAAGAACTGCTTAAAGGAGGGGAATTAACTTTGGAAATGGGCCCTCAGCCTAACAAAAACTGGGGCGTAAAATAATGTCTGTTTAAATTTACAATGCTTTTTTTATGCCTATAAATTTGGTGTGCCCGGATATTCTATCCACACAAAAACCAAAAAACGACAATGATTTTTAGGTGCTAAAAGAAGCATGAAAAACAAGTTCAACAAAATTTAAACAGGATCTGAATCTCCATGAAAAACTCATTTATCACAATTGCTTTGTCGGTTATTTGTAGTGCCTCCACTGTTTTTGCACAATCATCAAAAGACAAAGCAGTTGCAAAAAACATATTGGAAGACCATCGGTTAGATACCATCCAGCAAAGGGCGCTTGTGCTTCTAAAAGGTTTTTCTGCGGGGACTTCTTATAACGAAGTTTGGATACGCGACCTGAACACGTTTATCAAAGGATCGCTAAAAACACAGGATAAAAACACGGTTAAAAATGTGTTGCTAATGTTTTTTAAGTTTCAAGGCGAAGATGGAAACATTGTTGACGGCCTTGTAGATACTGTAAAAGCAAAGGGCGGGTACAATTACCGATATTCAAAATTGCTGCCAAGTTGGGCGGCCCATAAAAACACGGTTGAAACCGACCAGGAATCTTCGCTTGTTCAGGCGGTTAAAAAATACATTGATGTAACAGGTGATACATCTATTTTGCAGGAGGTGATCGCTGGCAAGAAAGTTATCCGCAGGATGGAAGATGCCATGCAATACCTATTGAATGAACGCTGGTCTGATCAATATAATTTGGTGAAAGGGGCCACCACCATTGACTGGGGCGATGTGCAACCGGAGTCAGGCTGGGGAGTGGCTATTAATAAAGAAACTAAATGGGCAATTGATATTTACGATAATGCCATGTTTGCCATTGCACTCAGGGATCTTGTAGCGATGAAGCCCGAAAGCTATAAGTTCAGTAAAAACTGGCTTGTTGTAGCAGCTAACCTGAAAAAACAGGTGAGGCGGTATTTATGGTCGGAGAAAAGCCAGAAATATATTCCACATCTTTACCTTCAAAAAAGCCCCTTTACGCCCACTTTTAACGAATCAAAAATACTTTATTCGGGCGGGTCAATCTGTGCCATCCTGGCTGGTTTCAATACTTTGCCCGAAATCAAACAGATCAACCAACAATTGCGTGCAAGTGCGTCAAAAGAAAAATTTGCAACGATAGGCATGACCGTTTATCCGCCTTATCCTGCCGAACAGTTCCCGAACATGCACCCTTATATTTATCAAAACGCGGGCGATTGGACATGGTTTGGCGGCCGCATTGCGGAAGCTTTAACCCCGCATGGTTTGGCTGGCGATGCTTATGAAGACCTTAAGCCCATGATTGCAAGAACAATAGCCCATAAGGGGTTTTATGAATGGTACAACGTGCAGAATGGCGAACCAAAAGGGTCGGGCGATTTCCGTGGGGAAGCTGGCGTACTCTTTGATGCCATTACCATATTAAAAAGCTGGGCGAAA
>CAXTKQ010000176.1:0-5313 GCA_964244955.1 uncultured Sphingobacteriaceae bacterium
TGCGCATCAACCAGCAAAAAAAAGACGATTTTTCGGAACGCGATATTTTGTACACAGTGCTTTTTGATATGAAGCGCGACATGACGGATTTGAAGAAACTCGTCGTTGACATCATTGAACATGGCGGCGTTTCTGATAATTATGCAGGCAATCCGCAGGTTTTAAACCAGTTGTACCGCGATGTAGAACTGGAAAACGGCCATCAAAATAACCCAAACCAGCTTCACCAAAACCATCAGCAGGAACCCACTTTAACGATTCAGCAGCCCATTGTTCAAAACAACAACAACAAAGAACTGAACATTACGCACGAAGCCGAGGAAGTGGAAGAATCGCTTTCGCTGATGGAAAAAGAATCGGACCTGATCAAAAAAGCGCTGAAAAAACATAAAGGCAAACGCAAATTTGCCGCGCAGGAACTGGGCATTTCTGAACGGACTTTGTACCGGAAAATCAAAGAACTTAATTTATAAATTATTCAAAAGCCAAAATGGCAATGCTTCTTTTACCATGAAAAAATACGTGCTGCTGCTGATTGTGCCTTTGCTGTTCCTGTTTCAATCTTGCGGCGTTTATTCGTTAAGCGGCGGTTCGGTCGGCGCATTAAAAACCGTAAACGTAATGTATTTTGAAAACGTTGCGCCTTTGGTCATCAACAATTTAAGCCAGACTTTTACCCAGGCATTGCAAGACCGCATCCGCACCCAAACCCGTTTAAGTACCGTCCGTGGCGAGGCAGATGCAACGCTGGAAGGCCGCATCACCAACTATTCCATCGCGCCAACCGTTTTGCCGGCCAACACCACCAACACCGCTCCGATTGTAAATACCAACCGTTTAACGATTACGGTCAGCGTAAAATACACCAACAGTTTAGACCCGAAACAGAGTTTTGAGCAGCCGTTTTCGCGTTACAAAGATTACCAGGGCGATATCGGAACGCAGGAACAGGCTTTGATCGCGGCCATTATTCCACAGTTGACGGAAGATATTTTTAACCGGGCTTTTGCAAATTGGTAAGCTAAATTGTTTTTTTAACCGTGGATCAGATACAAACCGGGCCGAAGCCCGAAATTTTACGAAGCTTAACCGCCAATCCGGCTGCTGCAACCTCCAATCATTTGGAGGCTTTGGAAGCGTTGGTGCAGCTTTATCCGCAATGCAGCATTTTCCACTTGCTGCTGGCCAAAGCGGCACAAAGCGGCGACTCGGAAACGGCGGCAAAAACGTTGCAAAATGCCGCGGCAAACGTGGCCAACCGCGAAGTTTTGTTTAAGCTGATCCATCAACCCGAATTATTGGCTGCAGCAAAACCAGAAAAGCTGTTTCCGCCGGTACAAATCCCGCAAAAAGCAGAAGCTTATAAACCCAATGCTTCTTTTGCAACAGTAATTTCGTTATCAGATGACAATGAAGTTTTGGTTTCGGAAGAGATTGTTCCTCCGATAAAAACAAATGCTTCTTTTACCGATAAAAAATTGGTGTCCGAAGATCAGCCAGAAATCATTGAGGCTGAAATCAAACTAAACCCGGATGCTTCTTTTACCGATGAAAAATTGGTGCCCGAAGATTATTTAGAATTGGTTGATGCCGAAACCGAACCAAAAACCGATGCTTCTTTTACCGGCATAAATTTGGTGTCCGACGATCAATTAACAACCGTTGATCCGGAAACTGAATTAAAACCGGAAGAAGCGATGGCTGCCGAAAACGACCTTCGCGTAGAAGATGTCAGCTTAAATTTTATCAATACAGATGCCCAAGTTGAACAGCCTGCGGATTTAGCAACTGAACCCGTTTTGGCCGAAGGAATGCCGGAACCATTTTCGATACAGGAAGATATTCTCCAGGAAACCGGTCCTGCTTCAACGCCCAATACTGCTGTTTCCAATGAAATTGACGAGGAGGTTTTTGAGGAGATCATGGCGATTGAGGACATGGATTTTAAGGCGGTAAAAACAGCATCGCCGCCAAAACCTGAAGCCGGACCTCAGCCTGAAACCGAACCTGAACCGGAAATCAAAACAGAAGAAAAACCGGCTTTCACCATTCAGGACAAGGCGGAAAAAGATATGCTGAGCAGCATCGCTTCTATTGATTACTTCACTTTTAACAACAAGTTCGGGCAAAACCAAACGCCTTCTGTTCAGGAAAAAGCTGCACCAGAAACTATTGACAAGCAAGCAATTGCTTTGGCGAAACCGGAGCCATCGGAGCAGGAAACGGTATCAAAATACCACGATGACAAAATGCCGTACACGTTTATGTGGTGGCTGGACAAAACCCGAAAGGCATACGCCGGAACGTACCAGCCTTACGTAAAAAACCAGCACCAGGAAAAGGCAAACAGCAGTTTGAGCGTAGGACCGGAACTGCACCAGCAATATATCGAAAGTATTTTTCATACCAAACCACCGCACGAATTGGCGGAAAACAGTTTGCCGCCCGTAATCGAGCCGCCGGTAAAACGCAAGGAAGACCAGTTGATCGAGCGTTTTATCATCCAGGAACCGCACATCCATCCGCCGAGCAGCGATAAACTGGACACGGAAAACAAGGCCAAAAAAAGTTCGGAAGACGGAGATATTTTGGTAACGGAAACGTTGGCCAAAATTTATTTTGACCAGATGCTTTACCACAAAGCCTTGGATACGTATAAAAAGCTGTTGTTGAAGTTTCCGGAAAAAAACCGTTACTTTACCGCCCAAATTGAACTGATCGAGAATAAAATAAATTAACACTTACCCGAAATGTATTTAGTGCTTGTTATCCTGATTATTATTGTGTGCATCTTGCTTGGCTTGATCGTATTGATCCAAAACCCAAAAGGCGGCGGTTTAAATTCTAACTTTTCGAGTTCAACGCAAATGATGGGCGTACAAAAAACCGGCGACTTTTTAGAAAAAGGCACCTGGGTTTTGGCCATTGTGCTGATGTTGTTTTCGCTGGCCATTAATGTGGTTGCCAAAAGCGGCCCGGCAAGGGCTACCAACATTCAAAACCAGGAACAAATTGAAAAAGCCTCTAAACCAACAGCACCGGTTAGCGGTCCGCTCAATTTGCCTCCGGTAACCAGCCCGCAGGCGCCAGCAAAAAAATAGGCATAAAAACAGTATCAGCTAAAAAGGCTTTTGGACAACCGGAAGCCTTTTTTGTTTCCTGTCCTTTCTGCCAGGATGGCACGTTCATTGATTTCAAAAACAGCTTTCGATATTTTTGAAAACGAAATTTTGACAAGATGAAGCGGCCGATAAGCCAATATGTGCATAAAAACGCCTTTGGCACAGTTGCTGTTCAACACTCATCGAAATATATTTTTATCTAAAACTAAAAATTCAAAAATAACTATGTCATTAAACATCAAACCAATTGGAGACAGAGTAGTGGTAGAAGCTGCCGCTGCCGAAGAAAAGACTGCATCCGGCATTTTCATTCCTGACACTGCAAAAGAAAAACCACAACGCGGAACCATCGTTGCAGTGGGCGAAGGCAAAAAAGATGAGCCTTTAGTTGTTAAAGTTGGCGACCAGGTTTTATATGGCAAATATGCCGGTACTGAAATTACTTACGAAGGTAAAGAGTACTTAATTATGCGCGAATCAGATGTTTACGCGGTTCTGTAAACCAAACTGATTTTGTTAAAACGATTTATTTCTCAAATAAGTAAAAATTCAAAAATACAATGGCAAAACAAGTTAAATACAATGTAGAAGCACGCGATGCTTTAAAACGCGGTGTTGATATTTTAGCTAACGCAGTTAAAGTAACTTTGGGCCCGAAAGGACGTAACGTTATCATCGACAAAAAATTTGGTTCACCTGTAATCACGAAAGATGGTGTAACGGTTGCTAAAGAAATCGAACTGAAAGATTCTTTAGAAAACATGGGCGCACAAATGGTAAAAGAAGTGGCTTCTAAAACTGCCGATATTGCAGGCGACGGAACAACTACAGCTACTGTTTTGGCTCAGGCTATCGTTACGGCCGGCATTAAAAACGTTGCCGCTGGCGCAAACCCAATGGATTTGAAACGCGGTATTGATAAAGCGGTTGCGGCTGTTGTTAATAATTTGAAACAACAATCACAAACGGTTGGCGAAGACAATAACAAAATCAAACAAGTGGCTTCAATCTCTGCCAATAATGATGAAGTTATCGGTTCTTTGATTGCCGAAGCAATGGGCAAAGTTGGCAAAGACGGTGTTATCACGGTTGAAGAAGCAAAAGGAACGGAAACCGAAGTTAAAACCGTGGAAGGTATGCAGTTTGACCGTGGTTATCTTTCCCCATATTTTGTTACCAATGCTGATAAAATGGAAGCGGAATTAGAAAACCCTTACATTTTGATCTATGACAAAAAGATTTCTTCAATGAAAGAATTGTTGCCGGTATTGGAAAAACAAGTTCAAACAGGCAAACCATTGTTAATTATTGCTGAAGATTTAGACGGAGAAGCATTGGCAACTTTGGTTGTGAACAAAATCCGTGGCTCGCTGAAAGTTGTTGCTGTTAAAGCGCCAGGTTTTGGTGATCGCCGTAAAGCCATGTTAGAAGATATCGCTATCCTAACCGGCGGAACGGTAATTTCTGAAGAAAGAGGTTACAAATTAGAAAATGCCGACCTTTCTTACTTAGGTACTGCCGAAAAAATTGTAGTTGATAAAGACAACACAACCGTAATTAACGGTGCAGGCCAATCCGAAGAAATTAAAAACCGCGTTAACCAGATTAAATCTCAAATCGAATCTACTACTTCTGATTACGACCGCGAAAAACTGCAAGAACGCTTGGCCAAATTATCCGGCGGTGTTGCTGTATTGTACGTTGGTGCTGCTACCGAAGTAGAAATGAAAGAGAAAAAAGACCGTGTTGACGATGCTTTACATGCAACCCGTGCTGCGGTTGAAGAAGGTATCGTTGCCGGTGGTGGTGTTGCTTTCATCCGCGCGGTAGATTCTTTGAAGGATTTGAAAGGCGAAAATGAAGACGAAAACACAGGTATCCAAATTATCCGTCGTGCAATTGAAGAACCATTGCGCCAGATTTGCGAAAATGCAGGTATCGAAGGTTCTATCGTGGTACAAAAAGTAAAAGAAGGCACTGCTGATTTTGGTTACAATGCCCGTACCGATAAATACGAAAACTTAATTGGCGCCGGTGTTATTGACCCAACTAAAGTAGGCCGTGTGGCTTTGGAAAACGCTGCTTCTATCGCAGCCATGTTGTTGACAACAGAGTGCGTTTTAGCTGACGATCCGGAAGACGAAAAAGGTGGCGGCGGTCTGCCTCCAATGGGCGGCGGCGGTATGGGCGG
>CAXTKQ010000177.1:0-5302 GCA_964244955.1 uncultured Sphingobacteriaceae bacterium
CGATTACATGTACCGCGTTTATGTAAAAGACCCGAAAGCACGGATTAATCTGGGTATCCGGCATCGTTTGGCACCTTTGTTAGAAAACAACCGGAACAAAATCCAGCTTTTAAACAGCTTGTTGTTCACGCTGCCCGGTACGCCGGTTATTTATTACGGTGATGAAATTGGCATGGGCGATAACTTTTACCTGGGCGACCGCGATGGCGTTCGGACACCGATGCAATGGACTTCTGACCGTAACTCCGGTTTCTCAAAAGCCAACCCGCAAAAGTTGTACCTGCCGCTGATTTTGGATCCGCAGTTTCATTACGAATCGGTGAACGTGGAAATCCAATCCAGGAACACTTCCTCTTTGCTTTGGTGGATGAAACGGGTCATCAGCACGCGGAAAAAATACAAAGCGTTCGGCCGCGGCGATATGAAATTTGTTACTTCCGAAAATGCCAAAATCCTATCTTTTACCCGCAGTTACGGCGAGCAGGTGATGCTGGTGGTGGCCAATCTTTCCCGGTTTACCCAACCGGCAGAAATCAATTTGGATGCATACAAAGGTTATGTTCCGGTAGAAATATTGAGCCGTAACCGTTTCCCATTAGTGCGCGAAGACCAGCCTTATTTCTTCACGCTCGGCCCTTACGCCTGTCAGGTTTTTGAACTCGAAAAAGCACAGGTGGAAACAGCACAAGAAACTGTAGTGCATCGTTTAGCCATGCAAAAATGGAAAGACCTGGCCGAGCGGGAAACTATCGAACAATTAGAAAAACAAATTTTACCCGATTACCTGATGCGTTTGCGCTGGTTTGGCGGCAAAGCGCGCGGCATGGAAAACATCCGTATCGTTGACCATGCGCATGTACCGTTGCAAGAAGGCAGCGCATATTTTCTGTTGATGGAAGTTTCTTACCGCGAAGGCTTGCCGGATATGTACCAGTTGCCTGTTGCTTTTGGCACCGGTCCGCTTGCACAGAAATTGCAGGACAACTGCCCGCAGTCTATCATCACGTTATTAAAAGTTGGCGAAGAAGAAGGCGTACTGTACGATGCCATTTACGGCATTGATTTGCAACAAGCCATCATTACCAACATGGGCAACCACCACGTTGTGCCGCAAAACAACGGCGAGATTGTGTTTTACGGAAACAAAGGCTTAAAACAGCATATCGAAGAGCAACCGCAAACCAAGCCAAAAGTACTTTCGGCCGAGCAAAGCAATACCTCGATCACTTATGATGGCAAGTATTATTTAAAAATTTACCGCAAGGTAGACCGCGCTATCAACCCCGATGTAGAGATTACGCAATTCCTCACCAACCATGCTCATTTTAAACACATACCAGAGTTTATCGGTGCTATTGAATGGAAGTTCGGACACGAGACCATGGTGCTGGGCATGATGCAGGAAATGGTAAAAAGCCACAGCGACGGCTGGGAATACATGCTGGACAAGCTGGATCATTTTAACGAGAAGTTATTGTCGAACGCTGATCTTTCCCAGATTTCACAAGAACTGAAAGGAAGTTTGGTTGAGCCTGTTGCTTTTGAAGAAGTACCGGAAAACATACAGGAACTGCTGGAAGGCACGGTTGCCGAACACGTAAACACGCTTGGCATCCGCACCGGGGAAATGCACCTGGCTTTGGCTTCGGGAGAAGATTTGCCGGCGTTCAAATCCGAAGAGTATTCTTTACATTACCAACGTTCGCTGTTTGCCGGGCTGCAATCTTTGGTGCGCGTGGCATTTTCCAGCCTCAGCAAAAACATCAAAAAACTGCCCGAAAGCGTACGGCTTGAAGCGGAAGAAGTGCTGGGCATGAAGGAAGAAATCCTAAACGTGTTGAAAAAAGTTTACAGCCGGAAAATTGATGTCAGCAAAATCCGGATCCATGGCGATTACCATTTGGGCCAGGTTTTGTTTACCGGTAAAGATTTCCTGATTTTGGATTTTGAAGGCGAACCGGCCCGAAGCTACAGCGAAAGAAGGTTAAAATATTCTGCCATGCGCGATGTTGCCGGCATGGTCCGTTCTTTCCATTATGCCGCTTATGGCAGTTTATTTTTAGACAACCAGATCCGTCAAGAAGACATCGGCAAACTGCTGCCTTTTGTAGAGCAATGGTACCATTACATCAGCGGTTTTTTTATGAAAGCTTATCTCAAAACCGTTGGCAATGCTTCTTTTATCCCCAAAGATTTGGAAGGGCTGGAGGTTTTGCTGCAAACTTTTTTGTTGCAAAAAGCCATTTACGAGCTGAACTACGAGCTGAACAACCGCCCATCCTGGGTCATCGTTCCGCTGCGCAGCATCAAATCTATCATCAAAAACAGCAGGCTTGAAAAGGTTTAACCATTAAAACATGCCATGCTTCTTTTACCGGCATAAAATCAGTATCAACGCAGCCGTTGCTTTCAACAGAAAACAACAATTTTATGCCGATAAAAGAAGCATGGTTTTTTTAGAATTTTTTATTGGGCAGTAATCTGTGCCGTTTTTAAACCTTGCGGCAGGTTGATTTCAAACGTCGTCCCTTCCCCTTCAAGCGAAGTGATATTGATCGTGCCTTGTAGTTTATCAACCAAATGTTTTACCAAAGCCAAACCAAGCCCAAACCCTTTTTCGCCAACCGTGCCTTTTGTGGTAGTGGCCGTTCCGTTCACAATTACAGCAATTGCTTCGGGGCTTAAACCAACGCCCGAATCTTTAACGATGATGTTTAACATTGCTTCGGAAGAATGGCCGATAATAGCCATGTTTACCGTTACAAAACCGTTTCGGGGCGTAAACTTTATGGCGTTAGAAATCAAATTCCCAGCAATTTGCAGCAGTTTATCTTTTGAAAATGCCTTTGTTTCATTTCCGGCAGCTATGTTTACAGCAAACTGGATGTCTTTGTTTTTTGCCTGCGGCGAATAAAGTTTCAGTAGTTTCTCTTTAAAAACCAGCAAGTTGAACGTTTGATGGGAAAATTCTTTGGTTTCTGAATTTAAAATCTCGTCGGCCAGTTCCAGCAATGCAGTTCCGCTTTGGTGGATGAGGCCGACCATTTCGAGTATTTGTTCTATGGTATTGCTTTTTTCCTGGTCGTTGATGATTTGCGCCAAACCGATGATCCCGCCAACCGGGCCGCGGATATCGTGCAAAGCCCTTTTCTTAACGTTGTTGGCTTCGTGCAACTGGTCTTGAAGCGATTTGATGGCACTTAATGCTTTTAGCCTTTGCACAATCTCTGCTGCAATAATGGTCAGCATCTCTATTTTTTCAGAGCTGATTTCCTTTTCCGGGCCAGTATTCTTTGCATCCGTATCCAAAACACACAGGGCACCAATATGATGGCCGTCCTCTGTTTTTATAGGCACACCTAAATAATAGCGCAATTTTGGTGCGCTGGTTACATAAAATTTGTTTTTAAACCGCTCGTCTTCTGCTAAATCCTTTACTTCAAAAGCTTGGTTGCCCAAGATGGTACACTGGCATACAGAATCTTCCCGCGGCATTTGGTCGAGGTCTAAACCGTGGTTGGTAATTGTCCACTGTGTATAAGAATCGATTATGTTGATCAGGGAAATAGGCGTACCGGCTATTTTTGCTGCCAATCTGGTTAAATCCTTAAAGTTGCTTTCAATGTCAGAATAGTCTAAATTAAACTCCGAAAGGCTAACAATCCTTTCCATTTCGTTAAAAGGGACTATCGGGTTTATTTCTGGCATCATAAAAAGTTTGGTCGGTATTACGGGAAGTGTTAAGCTTGGTTACATTTAACAATTTTATGCAAGATATTAATTTTTAAATGATTTATAGTTTGCGTTAACTTAAATTTCACAAAAACTTAATCTTTGTCTTGTTATTTTACAGCAACAAAAATTTTAATTTTTATACGGATGGTTTCTTTTAAACATGCTTCTTTTATCATACTTTTTTTGGTGTTATCGGTGCAGTTGCAGGCACAAATCCCCGGAAAAATCCAATCAACACAGCAAGTGCTGCTGCCCAATGGCTGGAAACTAAGCCCGGCCGGACGTGCATTGCCTTTGGGCGATTTGCCGCTGAACATGCAATTGTCTGCCTCCGGGAAATTGCTGGCCGTAACCAACAACGGGCAAAGCACGCAATCTATCCAATTGATTGACCCGAATACCGAAAAACTGCTGGACCAGAAAACGATCAAGAAATCGTGGTACGGTTTGGCCTTCAGCAAAGATGAAAAGAAACTGTATGCTTCCGGCGGAAACGACAACTGGATTCTTTGCTACCCGATCAACAATAACAAATTGGGCAACGCCGATACGATTACTTTGGGAAAACAATGGCCGAAAGATAAAATTTGCCCGACTGGAATAACTGTTAATAAAACCGGCGACCGTTTGTATTCGGTTACCAAGGAAGACAGCATGTTGTACATCATCAACCCGGCTTCGCACAACATCATCAACAAAATAAAATTAGCGGCCGAAGCTTACAGTTGCGTTTTGTCTCCGGATGAAAAAACGTTGTACGCTTCTTTGTGGGGAAGCGACCAGGTTGCTGTTTTTGATGTGGCAAAAGAAGCATTGACCGCAACCATCAACACCGAAAGCCATCCGAACGAATTGCTGTTGAATAAAAAAGGGAGCATTTTATACGTGGCCAACGCCAACGATAATTCGGTTTCGGTCATCAACACCAAAACCAATAAAGTGATGGAAACCTTGGCTACGGCTTTGTTCCCGACCAAACTGACCGGCTCCACCACCAACGGCCTGGCTTTGTCGCCCAACGAAAAAAACTTGTACATCGCCAACGCCGATAACAATTGCCTGGCTGTATTTGATGTTACCAAACCGGGCAGCAGCCAAAGTTTAGGCTTTATCCCGGTGGGCTGGTATCCAACAAACGTTAAAATTTTGGGCACAAAAATTTTGGTTGCCAACGGAAAAGGTTTTACCTCGATGGCCAACCCGAAAGGGCCGCAGCCGGTTTTGAAAGAAGACAACAGCGGCTATCAAAAAGGTGCCGTCAACAGCCGCGAGCAATATATCGGCGGTTTGTTTAAAGGCACTCTGTCTTTTATTGATGCGCCAAATCCGGCACAATTAAAAGAATACACCAGTCAGGTTTATGCCAATACTCCTTTTACCCCACAAAAAACAGTAACGGCCGATGGCGAAATTGGAAACCCAATACCACGCCGGGCAGGAGAAAAATCACCCATCAAACATGTTTTTTATATTATTAAAGAAAACCGGACTTATGATCAGGTTTTGGGCGATATGGCAAAAGGCAACGGCGATACTTCCTTGTGCATTTTCCCGCAAAGAGTAACGC
>CAXTKQ010000178.1:0-5290 GCA_964244955.1 uncultured Sphingobacteriaceae bacterium
GCCGTATTGCCTGCCATTTTGCCAACATCGGCATCGAAGTTTTATTGCTGGATATTGTTGCGAAAGATGCGGTGCCAAACGATGCAAAATCCAAAAACGAGCTGGTAAACGAAGCATTAACGGCGGCTTTAAAATCAAACCCTTCGCCTATTTATTCCAAAACTTTCGCCAAAAATATCGCGACCGGAAACTTTGAGGACGATATGCCAAAGATTTCCACTTGCGACTGGATTATTGAAGTGGTGGTTGAACGCTTAGACATCAAACAAAAAGTATTTGAACAGGTAGAAAAATACCGCAAACCGGGCACGCTGATTACTTCCAACACTTCCGGCATTCCAATCCATTTGATGGCCGAAGGAAGAAGCGAAGATTTTAAAAAGCATTTTTGCGGAAGCCATTTTTTTAACCCACCGCGCTATTTAAAACTGCTGGAGATTATCCCGACACTGGATACTTTGCCGGAAGTTGTTGATTTCCTGCTGCATTTTGGCGAGAAGTTTTTAGGGAAAACCACGGTTCTGGCAAAAGATACACCTGCTTTTATCGGCAACCGTATCGGTGTTTTCAGCATCATGAGCATTTTGCATTATGCCGATAAAAACAGTTATACCATTGATGAAATTGATAAGCTGACCGGCCCGGTGATCGGTCATCCAAAATCGGCTACTTTCCGCACCAGCGATGTGGTTGGTTTGGATACAATGGTTCACGTGGCAAACGGGCTGAGTGCGAATGTGCCGAACGACGAAGCGAAAGAGCTGTTCCAAATTCCCGAATTTGTTACCAAAATGGTGGCCAACAACTGGCTGGGCAGTAAAAGCGGACAAGGTTTTTACCGGAAAGAAAAAGGCAGCAGCGGCAACCAGTTTTATGCGCTCAACCTTAAAACGCTGGAATACGAACCTTCTCAAAAGGTGAAATTTGCTTTACTGGAAACCACCAAAACGATTGACAATTTAAAAGACCGGATGAAGGTTCTTTTTGCCGCAAAAGACCGGGCAGGCGATTTTTACCGTTCAATTTTTTACCAGTTGTTTGCTTATTCAAGCAACCGCATCCCCGAAATTTCGGACGAATTGTACAAAATTGATTCCGCCATGAACGCCGGTTTTGGCTGGGAAATGGGCCCGTTTGAAAAGTGGGACGCTTTAGGTGTTGAAAATACCATCAAAGCAATGGAAGCCCAGGGTCTTAAACCTGCGCAATGGGTTTATGATATGCTGCAAATTGGCGCAACCAGCTTTTACAAAATCCAGGACGGCAAACGTTTGTATTTTGATATCAACAGTAAAACTTACCGGTTAATTCCCGGAACAGAAGATTTTATTCTGCTGGACAATATCCGCGAAACGAACACGATCTGGAAAAACAGCGGAACCACGATTACGGATATTGGCGATGGCATTATTAACTTAGAGTTCCATACCAAAATGAACACGATTGGCAGCGAAGTAATTAAAGGCATCAACAAAGCCATTACGCTGGCCGAGCAAAGTTACCGCGGCTTGGTGATCTCGAACGAAGGAACCAATTTTAGCGCGGGCGCGAATGTTGGGATGATTTTCATGTATGCCGTGGAGCAGGAATTTGACGAGCTGAATATGGTGATCAAAGCCTTCCAAAACACGATGATGCGGATTCGGTATTCTTCTGTTCCGGTTGTTGCCGCGCCGCATCAAATGGCCTTGGGCGGCGGCTGCGAGCTTTGTTTACATGCCGATAAAGTGGTGGCTCATGCAGAATTGTACATGGGTTTAGTGGAGTTTGGTGTTGGCTTGATTCCTGGCGGCGGCGGCACGAAAGAATTTGCATTGCGTTTATCGGATGATTTGCAGGATGGCGATGTGGAACTGAACAACTTCCGCGACCGTTTCTTAACGATTGGTCAGGCAAAAGTTTCCACCTCCGCAGAAGAAGCATTTGAATTGGGTTATTTAAGAAAAGGCCGCGATTTGGTGGTCATCTCCAGAAACCGCCTTTTATCCGAAGCAAAAAAACAATGTTTGCTGATGGCGGACGAAGGTTATGTGCAACCGCTTCAACGCAAAAACATCAAAGTTTTAGGAAAACAGGCACTTGGTTTAGGTTACGTTGGTGCGAATACGATGTTCAGCGGAAATTACATCAGTAAACATGATGTCAAAATCTCCCAGAAACTGGCTTATGTTTTGGCCGGTGGTGATCTATCTCAACCAACTTTAGTCAGCGAAGATTATTTACTGACGCTGGAACGCGAAGCTTTTGTATCGTTGTGTGCAGAACGGAAAACGCTGGAACGAATCCAATCCATATTAACAGGCGGAAAAGTATTAAGAAATTAAAGGCCCATTTAAATTGATACAAGAAAAAATGTCAATGCTTCTTTTACCCTATAAAAATTGGTGTCTGCATCAACCTAAAAAAATCAAAAACCAATTGCCCACCAATTTTATATAGGGTAAAAGAAGCATAGAAAAATAAATGAACAAAATTTAAACAGGCTCTAAGCATAGAAAACAATGGACGCATATATAGTAGCGGCTTGCCGCAGTGCAGTTGGAAAAGCCACACGCGGCGGCTTTAGGTTTACACGGCCGGATAATTTGGCGGCAGATGTGATCCGGCAATTGGTTAAATCGGTGCCAAACGTGAACAAAGAGCAAATTGACGATGTGATTGTGGGAAACGCCACGCCGGAAGCAGAACAAGGTTTAAATGTTGCGCGGCTGATTTCGCTGATGGCATTGGATACGGACAAAGTTCCGGGGATGACGGTGAACCGTTACTGCGCTTCGGGCTTGGAAACCATTGCGATTGCTTCGGCAAAAATCCACAGCGGTATCAGCGATTGTATCATTGCCGGCGGCGTGGAAAGCATGAGTTTGCTGCCTTTTGGCGGCTGGCGCATTGTGCCGAACGTGGATGTTGCCCTCGCCCACCCCGATTATTACTGGGGAATGGGTTTAACGGCAGAAGCGGTTGCGAAAGAATACAACATCAGGCGGGAAGAACAGGACCAATTCGCTTATAACTCGCACCAAAAAGCCATCAGCGCAATTGAAAACGGCCGGTTTAAAGACCAGATTGTTCCGGTAAACGTAGCAGAAACTTATGTTGACGAAGACGGAAAACGCAAAAAACGAGAGTTTACCGTAGCGACCGATGAAGGCCCGCGGGCCGATACTTCCATTGAAGCTTTGGCCAAGTTGAAACCTGTTTTTGATGCCAAAGGATTGGTTACGGCGGGAAATTCTTCACAAACCAGCGATGGCGCTGCCTTTGTCATGGTGGTGAGCGAACGGTTTATGAAAGAAAACAACCTTGTGCCAATTGCCCGAATGGTGAATTATGCCGTTGCTGCCGTTCCGCCACGCATTATGGGCATCGGGCCTTTGCTGGCCATACCAAAAGTTTTGAAAATGGCTGGCATGAAGCAGGACGATATGGATTTAATCGAGCTAAACGAAGCATTCGCCTCACAATCTTTAGCGATCATCAAAGGGTTGGATTTGAACCCGGAGATACTGAACGTAAACGGCGGCGCAATCGCTTTGGGTCATCCGCTGGGTTGCAGCGGCGCGAAATTATCCGTCCAACTATTCGACGAACTGAAAAAACGCGATAAAAAATACGGCATGGTTACGATGTGTGTTGGCACTGGACAAGGCGCGGCAGGTATTTTCGAATTATTAAATTGAACACCGAAAAATAGTAGATAAAAACAGTATGGACACAGCAACAGTAAAACAGCAACTCAAAGGCGGCGAGTTTTTGATTAAAGAAACTTTGGCAGAAGATATTTTTATCCCCGAAAACTGGGACGAAGAGCAGTTGATGATCGCGCAAACCTGCCAGGAGTTTGTGGATCAGAAAGTTGTCCCAATCATCGGTCGGATTGATGCGCAGGAAGAAGGTTTGATGGTAAGTTTGATCGAACAGGCCGGCGAACTGGGCATTCTGGGCGTTTCTATCCCCGAAGAATACGGCGGTTTTGGTAAAGATTTTACCACCGCGATGTTGGTGAGCGAGAAAACCGGCCCCGGCGCTTCTTTTTCTGTTGCGGTGATGGCGCATACCGGCATTGGCACTTTGCCTATTTTGTACTACGGAAACGAAGAACAGAAATCGAAATACATTCCCAAATTGGCTTCGGGCGAATGGAAAGGCGCTTATTGTTTGACCGAACCAAGTGCAGGTTCTGATGCAAACTCCGGAAAAACACGCGCAACGCTTTCTGCGGATGGTAAACATTACCTCATCAACGGCCAGAAAATGTGGATTACCAATGCTGGTTTTGCGGATGTTTTTACCGTTTTTGCCAAAATTGACGGCGACGAAAACCTGAGCGCGTTCATCATCGAAAAAGGTTACGAAGGCATTTCCCTCAACCCTGAAGAACATAAAATGGGCATTAAAGGAAGCTCTACCCGCCAGGTATTTTTTAACGATTGCAAAGTTCCGGTAGAAAACCTGTTGTCGGAAAGAGGAAACGGCTTTAAAATCGCGGTAAATATTTTAAACCTCGGCCGGATAAAACTCGGCGGTGCTGCTTTGGGCGCTTCAAAACATGTAATTACCAGTTCTGTGCGCTACGCCAATGAGCGGGAGCAGTTTGGCCGTTCGATTGCAAAATATGGTGCCATCAGGTACAAGTTGGCCGAGCAGGTAATCCGTGCTTATGCTGCCGAAGCGGCCATGTATCGCGCCAGCCAAAATATTGAAGATGCCATCCACGGCATGATCGAAAACGGCATGGAGCCATCAAAAGCCAAACTAAAAGGCACCGAACTTTTTGCCATCGAAGCCGCCATCATCAAAGTTCATGCTTCTGAAGTGTTGGATTATATTGTGGATGAAGGCGTGCAAATTTATGGCGGCATGGGCTACAGTGCCGAGGCACCGATGGACCGTGCCTACCGCGACAGCCGCATCAACCGCATTTTTGAAGGCACGAACGAAATCAACCGGATTTTAACGGTGGACATGATTTTGAAACGTGCGATGAAAGGCGAACTGGATTTGATGGGACCGGCACAACAAGTAGCTTCCGAATTGATGAGCATCCCTGATTTTGGCGCTTCGGAGGATGATTTCTTCACCAAAGAAAAAAAATACGTTGCCAATTTTAAGAAAGCGGTTTTGTTGGTTGCCGGTGCTGCCGTACAAAAACTAATGATGAACCTGGCCAAAGAGCAGGAAGTTTTGATGAACCTGGCGGATATGCTGATCGTAACTTACGTGAGCGAATCGTTGCAATTGCGGGTTGAAAAACTGGCCGGACAACGCGGCGAAACAGCGATTGCAGAGC
>CAXTKQ010000179.1:0-5289 GCA_964244955.1 uncultured Sphingobacteriaceae bacterium
CTTTTGGCCCGTGCAGTTTATGGGCTGCACCAACCAAAAAGTGCGCTTTCAATTTCGTTACGTCATGCGGAAAATGCCCCATCGTTTGCACCGTATCGGTATGAAAAACTGCGTTGTATTGTTCGCATAGCAAACCTACTTTTTCAATATCCGTAAGCGTTGCAATTTCGTTATTGGCGTGCATCAATGATACCAAACTACGTTCGTTTTGCTGCAACAGTTCTTCTAAATGGTTTAGGTTGATATTGCCGCGTGCATCCAATCCTACAAAATTCAGTTTGATCGTCCCGGCTTTTTCCAAAGCTTTTAGGGTATGTAAAACGGCGTGGTGTTCAATTTCGCTGGTGATGGCGTGCGTTAAACCTAAATCGGCAACGGCGCAACGGATGGCCATATTATCGGCTTCTGTTCCGCCGGAGGTAAAAAAAATTTCGGAAGGCGAAGCGTGAAGCAATTTGGCAATCGTCCGCCTTGCTTTTTCCACCACCGTTCTGGCTTCACGGCCAAAAGCATGGATGGACGACGGGTTGCCGTAACACGTTTCCATCACCTGGCAAACTTCTTTTAAAACTTCCGGGTCTATTGGCGTTGTAGCGGCATTGTCTAAATAAACTCTCATAATTTTCAATAAAATATGGTGATAAAAGAAGCATTAGCCTTGAACCTGCAATGCTTCTTTTATATCAGTAATTATTTTGTTGGCCAGGCTATTGGCTATTTGTTCCGAGTTTCCTTCAGAATAAATGCGGATGATTGGTTCGGTATTGGAGCGGCGAAGATGGACCCATTCTGTACCAAACTCAATCTTCAACCCGTCAATTACCGAATGCGGCTGTTTCTGATATTTTTGCCTTACGGATTCCAACAAAGCATCAATATCCATTTCGGGTGTCAAGGTAATTTTATTTTTAGAGATGTGATAGTTGGGATAAGTACTGCGCAACACCGAAACCGAACGGCCAAACTTGGCCAAATGCGTTAAAAAAAGCGCGATGCCAACCAGCGCATCGCGGCCGTAATGCAACTCGGGAAAAATTACGCCGCCGTTGCCTTCGCCACCGATGACGGCGTTTACGGCTTTCATTTCGTTTACCACGTTCACCTCTCCTACTGCTGCGGCAAAATATTGGCCGCCTGCTTTTTCGGTTACATCGCGCAAAGCCCGGGTCGAAGAAAGGTTGGAAACGGTGTTGCCTTTTTTGTTTTTCAATACATAATCTGCCACGGCAACCAGCGTATATTCTTCGCCAAAAACGTTTCCGTCTTCGCATACAAAACACAAACGGTCAACATCCGGGTCAACGGCAATACCCAAATCTGCATTTTTAGAAAGGACGGTTTTGGCTAAAGCCGTTAAATTTTCGGGAAGCGGTTCTGGGTTGTGGGCGAAATTTCCGTCTGGTTCGCAAAACAATTCGTAAATAATTTCGACACCCAAAGCACGTAGCAAAGCCGGCACAAAAATACCGCCGGTAGAATTTACCGCATCAACCACAATTTTAAAATTGGCGTTGCGGATCGCTTCTGTATCAACCAAAGGCAAAGCCAGGATTTGGCCGATGTGTTTTTGGAGATAAGTAGCATCCGCAGAAACTTTTCCCAATTGGTTTACTTCAGCATAAATCGTTTGCCCGCTTTCGGCCAGTTCCAATACTTCGGCGCCGTCGCTATCGCTGATAAATTCGCCATCGTGGTTCAGCAGTTTCAGCGCGTTCCATTGTTTCGGGTTGTGGCTTGCCGTGATGATGATGCCGCCGCCAGCCTTTTCTAACGAAACTGCGATTTCTACCGTTGGAGTGGTAGAAAGGCCAAGGTCAACCACATCTATGCCTAAACCTTGCAGCGTACCGTTAACCAAATTCAAAACCATTTGTCCGGAAATACGTGCATCGCGGCCAAGCACTACTTTTTTTATGCCTGTTTTTTTGATAATCCAGGTGCCAAAAGCGGCCGTAAATTTTACAATATCTGCTGGCGTTAAAGCATTTCCGGCCTGCCCGCCAATAGTGCCCCGGATGCCGGAAATTGATTTTATCAGTGTCAAGTATCTTCGTTTTAAACCTCAAAAATAAAAGCAGTATTGCGCTTATACAAACTCCCGTTGTTTGCCGTGCTTTAACTATATTCGCAGCTTTTAGCAAAGCACAAACTGGTTTTTGTTTGATCAACCTTATTTCTCCGATAATATAACGATGCCCGATTTTTTGACGCAGTTTGACCAGCATTGGTTCCACCTCATCAACCACGATTGGAGCAACCCGTTTTTTGATTGGGTAATGCCTGCAATTCGTAACCCAAAAACATGGGTCCCGCTTTACGTTTTCATCCTGGTTTTCAGCATTTACCGTTACCACAAAATGGCCGTTCTAATTATCGTGATGTTGGCAGCAGGTGTGGGCACGGCCGACGTGGTTTGTGTACGGTTGATAAAAGCCTATGTAAAAAGAGTACGGCCTTGCAACGACCGGCAATTTGAACCAACCGTTGTAAACCGAGTGCCATGCGGCACAGGTTTGAGCTTTCCATCGGCACATGCCAGCGATCATTTTGCCATTGCACTGTTTTTATGCCTTGCTTTTCAGCGCAACTGGAGATGGATTTGGCCTTTTGCCCTGATTTGGGCGGCTTTAATTTGTTATGCTCAGGTTTATGTCGGCGTGCATTATCCGGTTGATGTATTGGCCGGAGCCGCTTTTGGCGCCATGGTTGGCGGTTTGTTTGGCTTAGTTTATAACCGCCTTTACCTTAAATATTCATGAATTTTTGGGTTGTTTTGATACTTTTTTTCAGTGCCTTTTTGGGTGGCACCAGCATCTTCTTTTTCAGGAAAGATATGGGCAAAAACCTCAAACTTATCCTTTCGTTTAGCGGCGCTTATTTGTTTGCGATTACGGTTTTGCACCTCATCCCGGATGCTTATCAAAGCCATGACCGTTACGTTGGCATTTTTATCATGGCCGGTTTTTTATTCCAGTTGATTTTGGAGCTTTTTTCCAACGGCGTAGAACACGGACACATCCATCACCAGCATCAACAGCAACAGGAAGCTGCGTTCCCGGCAGGCATCATGGTCAGTTTGTGTTTACACGCTTTTTTAGAAGGGATGCCTTTGGCGCAGGGACATCAGCAGGAATTGGTTTTCGGCATCGCCCTGCACCATATTCCGGCTGCTTTTGCTTTGGGCAGCGTACTTCTACAAAATCACCTGCCTAAAAGAAGCATACTGTTTTTACTGGTAGTTTTTGCGCTGATGACACCGGGCGGTTATTTTACCAGTTATTTATTAAGCACCACCAATACGGCTGGCCTGCAACATTATTTTGCGCGGATTATGGGCATCGTGATCGGTATTTTCCTGCATATTTCTACTACGATCCTGTTTGAATCCAGTTCCGACCATAAATTTAATTTGCGGAAAATGGTTGCTGTTTTGATTGGTTCCGGAATTGCGTTGATTGCTTTTTTTGCAAATGCCTAAACTGCTTTTATCCGCGCAACTTATCCAGTAAGTTAGACAAAACCGTAGCTTCTTCTTCAGAAATATTGTGCCTTAAAATATCGCCCAGTTTCAGTTCCCGGTCAATTTGCGCAAGCACTTTTAAACCTTCTTCGCTGATGTAAATGTCCACAGCGCGTCGGTCTTTAGAATTGGTGCAACGCGTAACCAGTTCTTTCTGCACCAAACGGTCTACCATCCGCGAAGCATCGCACATTTTATCAATCATGCGCTCCTTTAATAAATTTACGGTCGAAGGGTTGGGCAATTGGCCGCGCAAAATCCGCAAAATGTTAAATTGTTGCTGTGTGATGTTATGCTTTTCCAACCGGTTGCGTAAAATATTGCTGATCCAATTGTATGTATAAGAAACGTTGATGACTGCTTTTTGGTAATTATCCTCAAAATTCTTGCTGTGTATTTCCTTCTCCAGTTCCATAATTACTATACTAACGCTGTAAATTTATAATAATTTATGGCTTGGTAATTTTTTTTGTTTCTCGCCCGTATAATTCCACGGGCAATGCCTGCATTTATTTTTGCAGCAATAGTTTCGTTTCAAATGAAATTGGGCAGTAAAAACAGTATTGCCGTTTTCATCCAAGTAAAAATCTTTCTTTTCCAATGGCATCAGTTTAAAATTTTCACACGGATTTTATCAGCAAAATATTGTTTCAGATGATTGCCGTTTCCGTGCAAAGTCCAAATTTGCTGAGGCTGAACTTTTTGGATCAGCAACAAAATATCGTCCCAATCGGCATGGTCCGAAATGAAAAGCGAATCTTGTACATTCGTTTGCAAATTCTTCCAGCCCGAAGCAAAAATCCGGCGCAAACCAACAGCTTTGCTGTAGCTGTGAAACGTAAATGGCGGAACCAGGTAAATAAAATTGTTTTGGGTTTTGATAGATTTACGGTCGTACAATTTGTAGCGGCCGGATAAATAACCAAACTTTTCGTAAATACGGTTGATAGGTTCGATTTGCCAATGAACTAAAATTTCTTTTTCAGGACAAAACCGGTTGATCAATTGAATTAAACGCTGGCTTTTGCCCAAAGCATAAGCGCCCAGCAAAATATTGGAAGGAATTTCGTCGAGTTTTTTAATCTCCAAAACTTGGTCGGGATGTTTGATTTGCGGATTGGCAAACGTGGTTTCCGTGATCAAAACATCTGCTTTTGTAAATTCCAGCATTTCGCAGGTTGCATCGGGCTGCAATTTAAAATCGCCGGTGTACAAATATTTTGTGCCTTGATATTCCATTAAAACTTGGGCAGAACCCAACATGTGGCCAGCAGGGATCAGCGTAATAGATACTTCTTTTATCAATACTTTTTCATTATAGGCCAAAGTTTGTTTTTGCCTGCCCGCGTTTTTGCCGTAGCGCAAGCCCATAAAAGCCAATGTAGCCGCCGTAGCGTAAACCTGACCATGGCCAGCAATGGCATGATCGGCATGGGCGTGGGAAATGACCGCAGTTTGAACCGGTTTAATTGGGTCGAGGTAAAAATCGCCGGCGGCACAATACAAACCGTTGCCGGTCAGTTCCAAAAAATATTCTAAAATCATTGGTTTTTAGCAAGTTGCAGCAGTTGCCGGTGGATTTGCAAAACCTGCGGGATAACCATTGTTTGCGGATCATTATAAATCACAAAATCGGCTTTGGCAATTTTTTCCGGCTGCGGCATTTGTTTTTCTTCGCGGCGCAAAACTTCAGCTTCGGTTAGTTGGTCGCGCTGCATTACGCGTTTTAGCCGCACATCAAGCGCAGCGGCAACCACAATCGTTTTATC
>CAXTKQ010000180.1:0-5268 GCA_964244955.1 uncultured Sphingobacteriaceae bacterium
GTTGTCCGAAGCGCCAACACGCGTAAAAATCTTATCTACCAAACCGATACGTGCTTCTTTTGCAGGCACAAAACAGCCCATTTGCGCCATCAGCACGATCAAGCCGGTTTGCCGGAGAATAGCAGATTTCCCGGCCATGTTCGGGCCGGTAATCATGATGATTTGCTGACTGTCGGAATCCAAAAAAACATCGTTGGTGATGTATTCCTCGCCCAAAGGCAAATTGCGTTCGATAACCGGATGACGGCCGCCTTTGATGTCAATTTGCTCATCCAAACTAATTACAGGTTTGCAGTAGCTGTTTTTACGGGCAATTTTTGCGAAACAAAGCAGCACGTCTAATTTGGCCAGGATTCGCGCATTGAGTTGGATGGGTTTAATGTAAGAACTGATGCCATGCAGCAAATCGTTGTACAAACGCGTTTCGATAGCGAAGATTCTTTCTTCAGCGCCCAAAATCTGTTCTTCGTATGCCTTCAGTTCGGGTGTGATGTAGCGTTCGGCGTTCACCAAAGTTTGCTTCCTAATCCAACCGGCCGGAACTTTGTCTTTGTGCGTGTGCGTAACTTCCAGATAATAACCAAAAACGCTGTTGAACGCCACTTTTAACGATGGTATCCCGGTTTCTTCGGCTTCGCGGCGTTGTATTTCTACCAAAAAATCTTTTCCGCCAAAAGCAATTTTACGCAGATGGTCCAGTTCTTCGTCCACACCATCGGCAATTACTTCGCCTTTGGCCACTTGCACCGGCGGTTCCGGACGAAGTTGTTTTTCGATTTTTTCGCGGATCAACTGGCAAGGGTTCAACTGCTCGGCCAGTTGCTGCAAAAATAAATTCTCGGATTGTGCGCAAAGTTTCTGTGTTTCGGCCGTGGCCAGCAATGCTCTTTTTAGCTGTATAATTTCGCGCGGATTGGCTTTTTGCAAGGCAATCTTCGAGATCAGCCTTTCCAAATCGCCAATTTGTTTTACCTGGTGCAAAAGCTGTTCGGCCAATGCTTCTTTTACATGCAAAAAATCAACCACTTCCAGCCGCTCTTCAATCGGTTTCAATTCTTTCAGCGGCATCAAAATCCATTTCCGCAGCAAACGTGCGCCCATTGGCGAAGCAGTTTGATCGAGCACATGAAAAAGCGTGATGGCATTTTCGTTCGCCGAATCCAGCAGTTCCAAATTGCGCACTGTAAACCGGTCCAGCCACATGTATTTCTGATGTTCGATCCTACTCAAACCCGAAATATGCTGCAAGTTGCGGTGCTCCGTTTCGTTGATGTAATACAGCGTTACGCCGGCCGCAACGATGGCCGAAGGCAAACGGTCAACACCGAAACCTTTTAAGTTTTTCACTTCAAAATGCTTGAGCAAGGTTTCCGAAGCAAAATCGAACGTAAAAGCCCAATCATCCAACGTATAAGTGTAAAAGCCGGTGCCAAAAGTTTCGGCAAATTCTTTTTGTTTTTGTTTGGAAAAAACCACCTCGTTGGGCCGATAACTTTGCAGCAACTGGTCAATGTATTCCGCGTCTCCCTGCGCGGCCAGAAACTCGCCGGTAGAAATATCGAGCAAAGCCAAACCGATCAGGTTTTTATCGAAATGCAGCGCGGCCACATAATTGTTGGCTTTTTGGCTGAGGATGTTATCGTTGTAAGAAACGCCGGGCGTAACCAGTTCGGTAACGCCTCTTTTTACGATGGTTTTGGTGGCTTTCGGGTCTTCCAACTGATCGCAAATGGCCACACGCTGCCCGGCGCGGACTAATTTGGGCAGATAAGTATCTAAAGAATGGTGCGGAAAACCGGCCAGCTCGATGGAAGTGCCAGAGCCGTTGGCGCGTTTCGTCAGGATAATCCCTAAAATGCGGGCAGTGGTAACGGCATCTTCGCCAAAAGTTTCATAAAAATCGCCCACCCGAAACAACAGCAATGCGCCCGGATATTTGGCCTTGATTTGGCCGTGCTGCTGCATCAAAGGTGTTTCTGCCGAAGTTTTCTTTCCCAAATTTCAATCCGATTAAGTTGTAAAGTTAAGCGATGAAAAGGTTTTTACCGCCGATGTTGAAAAACATGTGCTAAAAGAAGCATGGCCTGTACCAGGTTTAACCATACCAATTTTTACCCGGTAAAAGAAGCATCCGATTTTTTAAAAAGGACAAAACATCAGCCAAGAAAAACAAATTAGTCATAACACCAATCTATTATTATTATCATATTTGAACCATGAAACCTGACCTTCAACAAAAATTCTCTGAGCTGTTTGGCCAACCTGCAACGGCTGCTTTTTTTGCGCCCGGACGTGTAAATTTAATCGGCGAACACATTGATTACAACGGCGGCCTGGTTTTGCCTTGTGCCATCACTTTTGGCACAGATTTGCTGGTTGCCGAAAACAAGGAAGGGGTTTTCCGTTTCAGAAGTTTGGATTTTGACGAACAATTAGATATTCCGTTACTGGAAGCTTACACCAAAAACGGAGGCGCCTGGTTCAATTATCCGCTGGGCGTGATGCAGCAATTTTTAGGGCATAAAAAAAGCATCAAAGGTTTGGATATGCTGTTTCAAGGCAATGTGCCGGTTGCTTCCGGCCTTTCTTCTTCGGCTTCCATCGAAATTGTTACGGCTTTTGCGTTGAACGAAACTTTTAATTCCGGCTTTACCAAGTTGGAATTGGCGCAGTTGGGCAAAAAAGTAGAGAACGATTTTATCGGCGTAAACAGCGGCATTATGGACCAGTTTGCGATTGCTTTTGGCGAAAAAGAAAAAGCCATTGAACTGAATTGCGATACGCTGAACTACAAAATTGTGGATTGCAAGTTGCAGGATTATGTGCTGGCGATCATCAACACCAACAAACCGCGCCAACTATCCGAATCTAAATACAACGAGCGCGTGGCCGAATGCCAAACGGCTTTAAAAGATCTACAAAAAGAACTTAAAATAGACTATTTGTGTGCAATTGATACCGCAACGTTTAACCAACACGAACATTTGATTGAAAATGAAACCGTAAAAAAACGTGCGCGCCACGTGATCGAAGAAAATGACCGGGTAAAAGAAGCAACACAGGTTTTGGCCAGCGGCGATCTGACCCGTTTTGGCCAGTTGCTTTATGCTTCGCACGCTTCTTTAAAAGATTTGTACGAAGTAACCGGCGTGGAACTGGACACGATTGTGGATTTCTGCAAAACGCAGCAAACGGTGGCCGGCGCAAGGATGACGGGCGCAGGTTTCGGCGGTTGCGCCATTGCTTTGGTTAAGCACGATGCTTTTGATGAATTCTCTAAAAACCTCATCCGATATTATACTGAAAAAGTAGGTTACGAATGTGCCGTTTATAATTCTTTAATTGGCGATGGGGTGAAAAGGGCTTGAAGGACGGCAATCAGTTTTTAGCGATCAGCCTTCAGCCATGAACGATGAACTAAAACCCATGAACGCTCCTTTTACCAAACTCAAACTGGAAGAATTAGGGCGCGTTGATGTCGAAACTTTTAAAGAACAGGAAAAACTGCCGGTAACGGTTGTGTTGGACAATATCCGGAGTATGCACAATGTAGGTTCGGTTTTTCGTACTGCCGATGGTTTTGCAGTGGAACAAATTATTTTATGCGGCATTACCGCACAACCTCCGCACCGGGAAATCGAAAAGACCGCTTTAGGCGCCACGCAATCCATCAACTGGGCTTATTTTACCGGCATAAAAGAAGCATTGCAGCATTTACGCAATCAAGGTTGCCAGATCATCGCCGTAGAGCAAGCCGAAAACAGCATCAGCTTAAACCAATTTCAACCCAAAAACAACCAAAAGTATGCTTTGATTTTTGGCAATGAAGTAAACGGCGTAAGCGAAGAAGCGATGGAAATGATTGATGCCTGCATCGAAATCCCGCAGTTTGGCACCAAGCATTCTTTTAACATTGTGGTTTCGGCCGGCATTGTATTGTGGGATTTTTTTGCGAAACTGAATTTACATTAGCTTTTTAATTCGCCCATAATTTTTTAGGTTACAGGTATTGAAGGATGCGGTTGCCCCGGTGCTTTTGTTTATATTTTCCGTACCACTTGCAAATTGGGAATAAAAACAGCACCACAGCGATCCAGATTAGATAGACAGTGCCTAAATCAACGCCTGTACCTTCCGGCCTGCCGTTACGGAGCAGCCCAAATTTTAGGTCGGCAAAAGTATGCCCCTCCACAAAAACCATCAGCAGCGTTAACAGATGGATGAGGTACAAATGAAGGACGAAGTAGAACAACGGCACCTGCCCATAAACGCGAAGAACCTTAACTAAGGGATTGTTTTTGCCTTCCGCAAGCCAAAGAACGATAAACAGCACACTCAACATCAGCAGTATAAACAGCAACGAAGGCGGATATTTGGTTACGTTGATAAAAGACAGAAAAGTAAACAGCGCATTTTTTTGTACCGACCAGGGTAAAGGATCGCCGTAAAAGTTTAAACCGCGTATTAGGATAAACAGGCAAAAAACGCTTGCTGCTATCTGCAAAAACCTTTTCTTTCGCAACGGTTCTGGCAACTTAAAAATTTGGCCAAAACTAAAACCCGTTAAAATAACACCGAGCCAGGGCAAAAGCGGATAAGCCGTGATAAAAGCAAAGCCAGGTTTAGGCGTAAAAAGGCTTTGACGAAAAAACACGGCGAAAATAAAATCCAGAACCGGGCTGTTTTTGAAAGATATGCCCTGCAAAAGGTTATGACCAAAAATAATCAGGACACCTGCCAGGCCAATAGCACGTGCGGGCAGTTTTAGCAGCAAAGAAACCACCATTAAACCGAAACCGATGGCAAAAACCACTTCCATAATCACGGTATGTAGCTGTACATCAAACCAAAGCGCAAAATTGATAACGGTAAGGTCAACAAACATCAGCCATAAACCACGGCTAAACAAAAATTTTTTCCGGGATTGGCCCGGAGAACTGTTGTAAAATAAATACGCAGAAACGCCCGATAAAAACACAAAAGTAGGCGCACACAAATGCGTAACCCACCGGGTGAGAAACAAAGCAGCGGTGGTGGTTTGTAAATTGGTTGGATCTTGGGTGAGTGAAGCAACGTGCATAAAATCACGAACATGGTCTAAGGCCATCACAATCATTACCAAGCCCCGGGCGGCATCAATACTGCTGATGCGGCTGTTGTTTTCTTTGGTTTGAAGTTCTGTCATATATATTAATTTTGGTTTGTAAAACAGTTGCAACTTCCTCTGCCTCTTTTTAAGCCATGCTTCTTTTAGCACATAAAAATTAG
>CAXTKQ010000181.1:0-3041 GCA_964244955.1 uncultured Sphingobacteriaceae bacterium
TGCAAAGGCGTGTTAAGGCCAACACTTGGGAAAATATAAGTAATGGTTTTTATATCGGCAGCAGAAGCTGGCGGGTTGTTGGTTGGATAAGTATAAAAACCAAGCGCATCGGCTATCCCGGTTCCTTGTGAAACAAAGGTAATGGCCACATTGGATTTTTGTGTGATTTTAATATCCGCAGAAGCAGAACTTGAAAGCAGCTCTGGATGGGTGGTCCGCAAATCAGTACGTTCTGGCAAGGTACTGCCCAGGTAAGACATCAGGTTGGCAGAAATAACATCTTTTGTGGTTAAGTACGATGGCTTTCCTGTTGCATCATAAGTACCTAAGGTGGCGTACGAAGTAGAGGTAAACTTTACCGGTGTAGTTACCGGGGCTATCGTTGTTTTTTTGCAGGCGCCCAGCATCAGTAAGGCAATAAAAAGTGGAGTAAGTTTTTTCATATTTTAAATAATTGGTGCAAAGAAATGATGATTTGGGTATTAAACGAAATATTACGGATTATAGTTTTAACAATATGTGGTGCCGCACTTTGTCCTGCGGCTGTTTGGCACAGTTTTACTTCAAAACTAATTTTTTATACAACAAAATTATGCCGGTAAAAACAGTATTGCCAAAACCATGATTTTGGATAGTGGATTTTAAAACCGAATTTTGAAGCATAAATTTTTAATTCTTCACCACCCAAAAACATGTCTGACCGTTCTAAAAAAATATTCCTGGCTTTAAGTATTGCCGTTCCTTTTATGCTGTACTGCGTTTATTATTATGGCATGATGATCAGCAACGCGCCTTTTAAGTTTTCGGAGTTTGAGTCGTTGGATTTTAAATACGGCGAAGGCAAAAACCTCAACAACCAATACGATTCAAAAACCGGCAGGTACCAATACGTAAACAACCACGATTCTTTGGTGGTAAAAACAGTACGCCTGAACAAAGACGACTTGCTTTACCTGCACCGCAAAGCCGCCGAACTGGGCTTTTGGGATTTTCCAAAGGAGATTCTGGGCGATTCGTCTATCAAAACGAACAAAAACGCTTTGCACTACCTCATTGCCTTCCATTATAAGCGCAAAAGCAAACAGGTTTTGTACGATGTGGCGTATGATGAAAACCTGAAACTGCGCGATGCTGCGGCACAAATGGCCAAAGAAATAGAACAGCGTTTGGCCGATGCCGAAGACCGTACAAAATAGATGGCAATACTGTTTTTATTAATGGGAAAAGATGCTATATTTGCGCCTCATTTAAAAAATATTATTTAACAATGTACGCAATAGTAAGTATAGCCGGACAGCAATTTAAAGTTGCTAAAGACCAGAAGCTTTTTGTGCACCGTTTGCAAGGAGAAGAAGGCGCTAGTATTGAATTTGACCAGGTATTGTTGGCAGAAAACGAAGGAAATTTCTCAATCGGAAGTGGTTTGGAAAATGCACGCGTTTCGGCTAAGATCGTGTCTCATTTAAAAGGTGATAAAGTGATCGTTTTCAAAAAGAAACGCCGCAAAGGCTACAAAAAGAAAAACGGCCACCGCCAGCAATTCACAAAAATCGAGATCACCGGGATCACTTTATAATTGATTTTTAAATTCGGGGCTGAACTTTGCCCCACAAAAAATTAAAACAAAATGGCACACAAAAAAGGCGCGGGCAGTTCAAGAAACGGACGCGAATCGCATAGCAAACGTTTAGGCATTAAAATATTTGGCGGCCAACCGGCCATTGCAGGCAACATCATTGTCCGCCAGCGTGGCACACCGCACAACCCCGACAAAAATGTAGGTATCGGCAAAGACCATACTTTGTTTGCTTTGGTTGATGGTTACGTGATGTTCAAAAAGAAAGCAGACAACCGTTCTTACGTTTCGGTTATCCCTTTTGAAACTGCAGATGTTGCAGCAACCACCATCACAGAACCGATTGCATTAAATGAAACCGTAGATGCACACCCAACGGTAGTAACACCGGAAGGCAACCTGGTTGACGAAGCCATTGCTTCTACAGAAACTGAAACTGCTACAGAAGGCGAAGGAGAAGCGGTTCCGGCTTAATTTTTTCTTTTATCGTATTTAAAAAGCCCTAACTTGAGAGATTGAGTTGGGGCTTTTTGTTTTTCGAAAGCAATTGATATTAATGAAATCATATCTATTTGTATTGTTGATCTCATCAAACAAAATAAGAGTAAAATTATGAGAACGATTAGTCTATTTGAAATATTATTTGATACATCTAAAAAAATAAATAAAAGGGAATATCCTAAGCTGGAAAACATGCTATTGAATGTTACCAAACTTCAACCAAAGAAGTCTAAAATGTTAAGTACGAACTTTATTAAGAAAATGTTTTTAACTAATGATAACATAACTCTAATTCTTTTAGGGCATCTCTACATCGAAAGGCTTTTAAATGAAATAATTACTATCAATTTTAATTATTCAACCACAAACAATAAAAACAGCAAAATTAATACGTTTTATAAGAAAATAGCTTATCTAAAAAATAAAGGAGTTATTGCAAAAAACGTAGCAGATGATATAATAATTATAAATGAATTAAGAAATTGTTTCGCACATAAGCTAAATTATCAGTTATCAAACTTTGATCTTTGGAGGTTATCAGAATTAAAGAAATATTCAAGAGAGTGTCATGTACCCAAAAATAAAAAGTTAAAAGAGGTATACAATAGAGTTATTCTAAAAATTTATTTTTTTAATTTGATAATAAATTTACCCAAAGAATTTAGATATTTGTATTTATTAAATGATGTTTAACACCTTAATTCTCCCTAACCAATAACATATCCGCAAACTCAAACAATTGCGATTTTAGCGCTTCATTCAACGGCAATTCCCTTAAACTTTGCAAGGTTTGTTTTAGGCGTAATTGTTTATTTCCAGTTCGGCTTTTTCTCGGATTTCCATTTGGTCAAACAAATTTTTAACTGCCAATGCTTCTTTTACCCCTATAAATTTGGTGCCTGCTGCATCAAATTAATAAATCAACTCTTTACCAAATTTTAGGCGATAAAAGAAGCATTCAAAC
>CAXTKQ010000181.1:3051-5232 GCA_964244955.1 uncultured Sphingobacteriaceae bacterium
ATTTTATACAGCGTTTCAATTTTAAAAAAACCAAACTTAACGCTTTCTGATTTTCAATTCTGCATACACAAAACTGACTATTTTTTTGGATGCATCACCGTTATAATTTCCCCAGAACTTGTCTCGAATTGTACTGATCTCATTGATACTTTCAGCCTTCATTTCTTTATCAAAAATTTTGTAAAAACCCTGGTTGTTCTTTACAATAGCACCGGCCACATTTTCCATAAACGGATAATTAAAATCACGGGTATCAACGTACTGGTCATAATCAAAAAGGTAAAGTACCACTTCTTTTTCGGGCATGATGATGTAATCATAAAGGATAGAAGAATAGTCTGTAATCAATGTATGGGTGTATGGCAAAATCCCATACACATCAATATTGCCATGCAGAAGAACAAGGTTTGATAAAGCGGTTATCTCTTGGATATGAGGCGTGTTGATATGCAGTTTAAGGATCAGCAATGCATGGTTGGCAAGCAAAATATCGTTTAAAACAGTAAAATCAATCCCGGTATCTTGGAGAAAATCAATAGAATCGCGCCAGGTAGGCATATAAATATACACCTTGTCGTAGTTTTTCATCAAACCGAGCAACTGTAATGTTTCCTCCCGTTCGTATTTTTGGATGAAACGCAGCCGCTCATCTTCGGCAGCCAATAAAATATCGTTTCGAGGGTAACCGAAATCAAGGCATTTTTGAAGCGGGATACGAAAGGCCGTAGAAAACGGGATGGATTGAAATTGGGTAGAAGAAACAAACCAGGTTGGCCTTTTGTACAGCCAGGGCATTGTAAGCCGATAAAAAAACCTTTTTCTTTTGTAAAGATCAGTAAGCTTTCCCCGCTCTATGTTAAACTCAATTTTTTTTAAGCCTACCCCATGCCATAAGTTTATCAGTATGGCACCGCCGCTGGTGTAATAATTTATATCAGCCGGGTAGGCATTGTAAAAGTAAATTTTCGCGGTAAGGCAATGCCAAATTCCTGCAAGGCTTCTCTTTTTATAAACCTTTAAGCAAAGTTTCTTTAATTGAAAATAGATGCCCGGATCAGGGGTGATATAAATAGCCTTGATATCAGGGCAATGTTGGTTTACATAAATAAACAAGTATTTAGGGTTGTCGTTAAAAGCATCTACAATATAATTGGCAAACACCCACTTTTTTTTATCGCGCGGCATCAAAAAAGACAGCAGGTATAAACTATAATTACGCAGTACTTTATAAAAAAACAATAAACGGGCTTTTAATTTGAACACAAATAATTATATAAGGTAGATTTTTTAATTGTATCGGAAATTGTTTTGCTATGGTCTTTGATCAAATTTTTTACAAGAAAAACAGCAATGCTTCTTTTATGCCCATAAATTTTGTGTTGGGTATTTACCGAAATAGAAACCATAAAAAAAGACAATGATTTTTAGGTGGTAAAAGAAGCTTGGCAAATAGTTGAACAGGCTTTTAAAACGCCGACAATTTAACATCAATTACCTGGCCGGAATGTTCGGACAAAATAGCAGCTATCGAAGCATTTGCAACATGGCCTGCAGATAAAAGCGTGTTTATATTTTCGTTGCCAAAGTTCCTGACCCTCATCGGCGTGTGTGTACGCTCCGGGTTGATACAATTTACCTTGATTTTGAAACCGTCCCACTCCTGTGAAATAGCCTGGACAAAGTTTACCACAGCAGCTTTTGAAGAAGAATAAAGGCTGTAGTAGGCACGTCCACGGGTATATGAACTCGAAGTAAAAAACAGGAGATGGCCCTGGCTTTCTTTCAAATAGTCAAAACTTTCAAGGGCTACATGAACTGCCCCTAAATAATTGGTGTGCACAGCCTCCAAAATTTGTTCATAATCCATGTTCATCAAAGGTTCTTTTTTCAAAACGGCAGCCGTATTGATTACAAAATCAATCTTGCCTTCCTGCTGGTACACATTTTTTAAAGCATGTGCAACACTTGTCCTGGAACAGATATCCACATTGCCACAACTTCTGGAAAAGGGGTACACAATGGCGTTATTTGCAGCGGCAATATCAACAATGCTTTTTCCAATTCCATAACTCCCCCCAAAAACCACCAGCACTTTGTCTTTCAAACCTGTAAAATCAGTTGCAGCCCAATTTCTAAAAACAGAAGCTTTTAACTGAAACAACCGGTCTAACAAGTAAGTGT
>CAXTKQ010000182.1:0-5125 GCA_964244955.1 uncultured Sphingobacteriaceae bacterium
GAACGTGGATACAGAGACCATGGATACAGAGATTACCGCGACAGATACTAATTTATTTTAGATAGAAAAACCTGCTTCAGTTGCAGGTTTTTCTGTTTTGATTCCAATTTAAAATTACCACAATCTTTCTAAAACTAATTGAATTGTTTTATCAATTGTTTGCTCTGGCTTACTGCTAAATTGGTTTGTTGCACGGTTGGCCAAAATTGCATTAACAGATAAAGCTTCGTGCCCTAAAACTTTTGCCAAGGCATAAATTCCCGCCGTTTCCATTTCTATGTTTGTAATTCTTTGATCTCCAAGTTCAAAAGATTGCAGATAATTTAAAAAATCTGGAACTGCGCTTTTTGCCCGGACTTGTCTTCCTTGCGGCGCATAAAAACCGGGCGCGGTAGCGGTAACTCCAAACGGCAATCCAAAACCAATCTTTTCTTTTAAACTTAAACTTGCAGAAGTTAAATAAGGCGATACTGTTTTTAAGGCATAAAAATGGGTATCTAAAATACTTTGCAATTCCCTTTCGCTTGGATTAAGTCCATAAGCATAATAATTCATCAAAGCATCAAAACCCAAACCATAACCAGAAACCAAAATACAATTTACCGGAATATCTGCATGTAAAGAACCGGAAGTTCCGATGCGGATAATATTTAAACTCGTTAGTTTTTCTTTGATCAATCTTGTATCAAAATCAATATTCACCAGCGCATCCAATTCATTTAAAACAATATCAATATTATCCGTGCCGATGCCGGTAGAAATCACTGTTATCCTTTTATTGCCGATCCAACCGGTATGCGTTATAAATTCGCGTTTGCCTTTTTTCAGGTCAATCCGGTCAAAATACTTGCTCACCTCACCCACCCGATCCGGATCGCCAACGGTAATAACGGTTTCGGCAATATCTTCGGGCAACAAATTCAAGTGATAAATACTACCGTCGGGGTTGAGGATGAGGTCGGTATCAGAAATTGGTTGCATGGCATTTAGCAATGTAAAGAATGTTATTAATTTAGCTATTCGGTTCAACTTTACGTAAACCTGTTTAATGCTTGTAAAAAACACATTTTCAAGGCAACAAATAAAGGCATTTTGCGATATTACTGCGGATATAAAGGAAATCCCTACTGTTTTAAACAAAAATTACCTGCCTTCTTTGGATGGTTTACGGGCTTTGTCTATCATCATGGTGGTTGGCAGCCATGTTTTAATCGGACAAAATATCAGCAACACTTTTCTTGATGCCATATTTAACGGTGCTTTAGGCGTGGGTATTTTTTTCGTGATCAGTGGTTTTATCATCACCACTTTGTTGATGAAAGAGTTGGTCGAGACCAAAAATATCAACCTAAAGAACTTTTATATACGCAGGTTTCTTCGGATTATTCCGCTGGCTTATTTGTTCCTGACCGTTCTGATCATCCTGAACCAAATATTCGATTTAAAGATTGGTTTTTATGGTTTTTTACTGGCGTTTTTATTTTTAAAAAACTTTGTTGGTTCCGAAACAGACCCGGCAACTACGCATTACTGGTCTTTAAGTGTGGAAGAACAGTATTACCTGATTTTTCCTTATCTCTTTAAAAAAAGCCGCAAGTTGTACTTGGCCCTGGGTTTGTCTTTGATCTTTTTAATTATTCCGATGATCGTTTGGCTGCACTTTCATGTATTGTGGCTCAACCAAAACCTATTGTTTTCTTTTATTTTTATGCTGGCCTACAAGTTGCCTTTGATATTAATTGGATCGGTATTTTCTATTTTATACTTCAGGTACAACCCATATTTTAAAAAGTATTCCGGTTCCTTATTCAGCTTAGCCATACTATTAACAATTATCATCATCAATTCTGATTTTGCGGTACTTGTACGTGTAAAAGGTTTTCTTTTTACCAATGTAATCACGGGTTTGTTAATTGCTTCTTTTATCGGCATCAATTTGTTCGAAAGTAAATCTTGGGTTTTTAAAACTTTAAACAACAAGTTTGTAATTTTGATTGGAAAGTTATCCTACAGCATTTATGTATGGCAGCAAATATTTACGTTTACCATTCCCTGGGCGGACGCTTTTAAATTTGCCAACTCGGTTGTTTTTAATTTGACGGCACTAGTTGTGGTTGCTTATGTATCTTACAACTATTATGAGAAACCGTTTTTGAGGTTGAAGCAGAAGTTTCAAATTAAGAAAAATGTTAAGGCTATAGAAAGCATCTAAGTTTGTTAAGAAAGTTTTATTAACAACTTGGGGAATAGTTTACCAAAAACTAAAACCGAAAATAAAGGCTTGACCAATTGGTTATTTTCCTGACTATTTAAATAAAAAAAACCCGCAACTATTGTCCCGGGTTTTAGCTTTTTTAGTAGAAGAAACTACATTTTTTCCATGTGTTCTTTCATCGGCATTTTGTCCACTTTGCCGTTCATCATTACGCTTTGTCCATCTTTCAGCATCATGGTTTTGCCGTTTTTCATTTTTACGGTGCCGTCTGCCATTACTACTGTTCCGTTTTTCATGGTCATCGGTTTAGTCATGGCCATTGTTTTTCCGTCCATTGTGCACATCATTTTTCCGCCGTCCATCATCACACAGTTTTCCATTTTCATGTGTTTAGAATCCATTTTGGCCATTTTGTGCTGCGCCATTGCACTACAACTTAATCCAATAGCAAATACGTAAACAAGTATCTTTTTCATAATTTTTGGTTTTATCAATATTACGAAAATTTCTAATCAGGATTTATCTTTTTACTGAAAATTTTGCGGGTAATAATTTTTAGTTGTTAAAAGAATTAGCTGTATGTATTCTTATCAGAAATAATTATGCTACCGATAAAGCTTTCACCTCTAAAGTATAACCAAGCTTTTGCATTATTACTTCGCAGTCCTGGTATTCAAGCCCAAAAGCTTTTACATCAGCCAAGCCAAGTTGAGCTAAAATATTCCTGATTGAATTAGATTCATCATCTTCATAAGAACCTTCCATTAAGTTTTTTTCTGCCCAATCTACCAATTCTGTTGAAGATAAGCGATGTTGCAGGTAAGCAAGCAAATTTGCTGCTATTTCTTTTTTTGTAATCATTTCTAAAGTTTTTTATGCCCTTTATCTACCGGATACTTTTCGTGTATTTCTTTTAAAATATTATTTTGATCATAAATTTCCTGCCAAAACCTGACAGTTGATTCTTCGCTATTTACTTCTTTTAAATATTTTGCTTTCCATCCTAATTTACCGGCAACCTCGAATGAATAAATTCTTCCACCATCTTCTTGTTGTACCCATGTTTCAAAGTCTCTTTCATTTTTCTTACGTTGATGATTGTTCATTTAAAAGAAGTTATTTTATTCTCATGGAATTTATATTAAAGCTATGATATTTTTTAGTTTTCTAAATCATTACCAAGCTTAAAAACCAGCAAAATAACATTGTTTACAAATAAACCTTAAATTTAAACCATGATACAAACGGTAACAATAGACATTATAAATGACAAAGCCTTTAAGCTTTTGGAGGATTTGAAACTTTTGCAACTGATTCATTTGCACAAGGATGAAGCTAAACCTAAAAAATAATTAATGTTGACAAATATAAGGGCAGCATGACAAAACAAACTTTGACCGATGTTGACAACCAATTGAACGAATTGCGTAACAGATGAATATCTAAATATTAAATTTCATTGTTGATGATTCTATATTAAAATTTCATTATTAATCATTTGCAATTGAATTAAAAAATAGAAGTTCAAAGATTAGTATTGCGAATCCTGAACAGTAAATATTTGCTATAAAATAACTTTTGATATTGGAGCATATTTAGCTAGTAAATATTTTGTTCCGAGGTCGTCAAAATTTACGGATAGTCTTACCTCATTTGCGTTACTGATGTCAATAGTTAAAATTGTACCTAATCCAAATCTTGAATGTTTAACTTTATCACCAATTAGGTATTCTTCACCATTTTTTTGAAAGTGCGTTACATATGTCTGTTCTTTTTCTTGGACAAATTGTACTTCCTTACTAGTAGTAACAAGTTTACTTTCTATGTTTCCAATTCGAAGTGATAAATCATTTAACGATTTTAAAATTATATCAGTATCTGTTGAAATTTCTATTTGGTGAGTGATTTTGGCTTTTGATATACCAAGTAATTCAACAATTGAATTAACGTCCTGCCCTTTACTTTTAAAAGTTTCAACTATGTTCAGTGTTAATTTTTCAATTGCATCATTAACCTCATCTATTCTTAAACTACTATTATACTCAATATCTCTAAACCCTTGTATATCAAATATTCTTGTTGTAATATCATCTTTTATAAAACTAACGGGTAGATCAAAAGCTTGTCTTATCCCTAATTCATAAAGTACATTAGGGTTTCTTCCACTTAGATCACATACTGCCATTTCAGAATTAAGGAGTTTTTGAAGAATATTAATAACAATAACATTTGTTTTTTTGACATCATCGGCTCTAACAGGAGTAAAGCCAGCATTTAGGCAAGCTGGTTTAATTATATATTCATAAACTCTTTTAAAATGCCCAATATCGTATCCTTCTACGTCAGATATTGGCATTATTATAAAACATATTTTTTCTCTATTTTCCATAGTTTACCGCACCTTCCAAACATTATTCCCCCGGTCCACATCCGGCAACACACCATCCGGGTCAACCTGCACTTGCAAAACATCTTGCGTAACCGGCATATCAAAAGTAATGGCTTTGTTTTGCAGCCAGGTTTCTACCGGGAAAGTTTGGCGTTGTTTGCTGCCGTCTTTCAAAGTGATCTCGACCACAAAAGGCATCGCCATTTTTTCCAAGTTGGCAACGGTAATTTGGATGCTTCTTTTACCACCAATTTTTTGGTACTGTACATCGTGGATGGCCAAATCCAATTTCCAGTTGTTGTAAAACCAGCCTTTCCAAAACCAGGACAAATCTTCGCCGGCGCCGTTTTCCATCGAACGGAAAAAATCTTCCGGCTGCGGGTGTTTGTAAGCCCAATTGTGGATGTATTGCCGAAAAGCATAATCAAAACGGTCTTTGCCCAAAATCTGTTCGCGCAGCAAAACCAAACCAAAAGCGGGTTTAAAATAAGCAATCGGGTGGCGGTATTTTTCTTTGATCG
>CAXTKQ010000183.1:0-4879 GCA_964244955.1 uncultured Sphingobacteriaceae bacterium
GTGTTACACAGTAATAATTCCAGGCCGCGTTGGCTACATCGGCCGTAATGTGGTGTTCAAACGGTCCGCTTAAAGCCCAAACCGGCGTTTCTTCTACGCCTGTTCCGGCACTTTCCCAAGGAAACATTGCCCCTTTAAAACCGTGGGAAAAAGCATTTTTGCGGGCGGCTTCCAACCGTTCAAAACGGTATTCGACCAATGATTTGGCAATCTCCGGATGCAGAACCAGCAAGGCCGGGTACATCCAAACTTCAGTGTCCCAAAAAACATGTCCGTTATAACCCAAGCCCGAAAGGCCCATTGGCGAAGGCGAAAAAGCAGTTCCGGCGCGCGAAAACGAGTACAAATGGTACAACATACTGTGTACGTCCTGCTGTGTTTGTGCATCACCTTCAATTTTAATATCACTTTTCCACAGCCCGTCCCAAGCCTGGTCATGAAATTTCAGCAATCGGTCGTGCCCTTCCAGCCGGGCAAAAATGGTTAAGCGTTCGGCTTCGTTCAGCGGGTCATCGTGGTGGGCAGAAGTAATGGAGGAACCAACTACCGAAAAAGTATAAGTTTCGCCAGCTTTCAGGCTTTTGCTGAACTTCATCAGGTGCATGTTGCTGTCCCACATTTCGTGGATCACCGCTGGCTCCTGCCCGTGCGGCTCATTAAACAGAAAACTGGTAGAAGCGCACAACTGCAACTTCCCGGTAGGGCTTTTGGCCGTAGAAGTAAGCAGTTTAAGCGTTACGTGCGGCCGGTCAATCTCGTTGTAATAATTCTGCACTTCGCGCAATGCATCCGGCGCTTCCATTACGCTTGCCGGGGTTATGGTGATGCCTTTTTTCGCCGTTATGGAAATATCCATTAAAACCGTGAACGGCAGTTGGCGCAAAGAATAGTAAGTATATGTTACAGTTGCGTCATCAGCGTACGAAAAAGTAGTGGTAAAAGAAGCATGCTGCATATCCAATTGCTGCTGCATATTGCTGGCCGCTTTGGCATCAAGGCGTTTGCCGTTGATGTCCAAATTCATGTTCAGCAGGTTGAAACTGTTGAGGAAATTGCTTACCCGGCCGCGGCCGTATTGATCGTAAACACCGGCCAGCACCACGTTTTTCACTTTAAAAGGTTCGGGGGAAGAAACAATCCCGATCATGCCATTGGCAACGGTAACGCCAAAATAATTTGCAGGATCAATTTTATCGGCGGTGATGCGCCAGGGATTTATATTTTGAGCGAAAAGTTTGGGCTGAAGCAGGTTTAAAAGAAATAAAACGGATGCAATTTTTTTCATGGATTTGCTACAGGCATAAAAGGCAGGTTTATAATTAATAGCTTTTACGATTAATTAATGTTGCTTCAGATTATTAAATAATTGGTTGGGCTAAGTTAGGCAAGAAATTTTTGGTATCACAATATTAGGAAATTTAAAAATCCAGCAAACGTTTATGAAATGCTTTACTGCTTATAACATCCCTGCTGTTTGTGTTGTGGTTTTGGCTGATAAACCGCTGAACTGGCATCGTTTTTTCAATTTCCAAGTTGATGCGTTACGGATTGTTGATGCTTCTTTTATCACCTAAAAAACGGTAATTCGCAGTTAAATTATTATTATTGATTATGCTACATGGCAAGTATCTAAAACTGGTGCTTGCTTCATTTCTATCCTAAAAAAGTTGTTGCTGTTTATGCTGAAAAGAATTTTTGCCGGCCTGTTTTTACTGCTCGTCCTTGTTTTGGCAGGTGTGTATTTTTTAATTCCAACCGAAATTTCCATCAATAATATCACCGTGAATACGAGTGATACAAGTGCTTTTCAGTTTTTAGCGTACCAAAAAGAGTGGAAAAAGTGGTGGCCCGGAACTGCTGCTTCGGATTTTGAATACCAATACCACAATCATTTGTACACGATAAAACAACTTAACAATGATGATGTGGTTTTGCTGATCAGCAATCCTAACCTCAGCCTAAACACGCGGCTTTCTTTTATTGCTACCGATGCGGATAAAGTAAAGCTAAACTGGAACAGCCTTAAAACGAGCAGTTTAAACCCAATCAGCCGTTTTACTGCTTATTTGCAAATGAAGCGGGTTAAAAAAGACATGAACACTATTTTGCTCCATTTTAAGCGTTTTGCAGAAGATGACCGAAACATTTACAAAATGGACGTGCAGGTTAGCAAAGTGAAAGATTCGGCTATTTTGGCCATCCATATTGTAACGCAGCAATATCCGGAAATGAGGCAGGTTTACAGTTTGGTTGATCAATTGAAGCAGGAAATCCGCAAACAGAAAGACAAAGAAACCGGTGCGCCAATGCTCAACGTGCATCAAACCGATTATAAAAAGTATGAAGTGATGGTTGGCATACCGGTGAATAAAGCGATCCATCCGCCAAAAAATATGGTAATCAACAAAATGGTTTTGGGCGGAAATATTTTGGAAACAACTGTAAAAGGCGGACTAAATACCACGCGTAACGCTTTTAGCCAATTAGAAAAATACAAAAAAGACCATAACCTGGTTTCGCCCGCCATGCCTTTTGAATCCTTAATTACCGACCGATCTGAAGAAAGCGATACGGCAAAATGGGTTACCAAAATTTACTATCCAATTTTTTAGTTTTATTTCAGAAGCTGTTTAAATTTTGTTTAAGTTATTGGCAATGCTTCTTTTAGCACATAAAAATCATTGCCTTTTTGTAGTTTTTGTAACAGTAGGATATCCGGGCGCACCATTTTTATAGGCATAAAAGAAGCATCGCAAAATTTTATGCTATAAATTTAAACAGCTTCTCAGCGGCACCAATTTTAATTATTGATGCTTCTTTTACCGGCATAAATTTTAAAAAAGCTTCAACACCAATTTTATGCCGGTAAAAAAAGCATTGGCTAATGCACCAACAACAGTTTCCCTTCGTAAGTCATGAGCAGCATAAAACTTGTATTTTTTGTTTTGATGGGGTACAAATACGTTACTTCCTCAAAATTAAAGGCCGGGCTAACCCAATAATTTGGCGCGGAGAATTGTTTTTGTTTGGCATCGTAACTTAAACCGGCCAAGCCCAAAGCATCGTATTTTCCTTCAAAAGGAATTACGCCCCAAAAATTTCCGTTGATTAGCAATCCATTGTCCGGCATTGAAAACATCGAACGAATGGGCGCCTGCTGATAAGGATAAGGCAATTCCAGGTAAGTTTTTGCATGTAAAATATCGCTGATAAAAATACTGCTGAAAATGTTGGCGGTTAGTTTGTGTGTTTCATCCAGCCGGTCTTTAAAAATTTCATCGGTTGTTTTATCGGCCATTTTCTGGAAACTCAGCCATTCTTTCTTGATGTACGGCAATTCCTGCTCCAAATCGTTTTTTGGCCGGAAAGGATAATATTTGCCCTGAAAATTGTAAGACAAGATCAAATCATTCTTGCCTTCGCGGTCAATATCGTTGTTGTAGGCAAAAAGCGGTGTTTCGGCGGTAACGTTGTATTTATTGTTTAAGCCCCAGTTTCCGGCTATTAAATCCAATTTTCCGTCTTTGTCCAAATCAGCAACCGCAGCCGTTTGCCACCAGCCGTTTAAATTGTTTAAAACCGGCAGCTTAAATTTTGAAAGCTGTTTGCCATCGTTCAAAAATATTTGGATCGGCTGCCATTCTGCTGTAATCACCAAATCCGGTTTTCCATTGCGGTCAATATCTGCCGAAACAACATCTGTGATATACGGAATGCTCGTAATTTGCTGGTACTTCGTTTTTGCCGCAATTTCGAAATTTCCCTTTCCATTATTTAGCAAGATTACTTGCTGCGCAGGTGCAGTATAATCCCGAAAGGAAATACTTTTGGTGAGGAATACATCTTTTAAACCATCATTGTTAAAATCGTACAAAAACATTTTGGTAAAGTACCCTGGCAATCTCGGCAGCAGCTGATACATAAACTTATTATTGCCTTTGTTGATGTACAAGCGCGGCGGCATCGTTTTATCATTTTCCAAAAACGGATGGTTAGCGGTGGCAACAATCAAATCCAACAGGCCGTCCTGGTTTACATCAAGCCATTGCGCATCGGCATCGGCAGCTTCCGGAAACTGGTTAAAAGCAGGAACAGCAACTTTTTTAAAACCTCCTTTTGCATTGTTTACCAGCAAATACTTTTCCTCTCCTGCTATTCCGCCAACGTAAATGGCATCAAAACCATCGTGGTTAATATCGGCAACGGCAATGGCTGGTGTGTGCGGCAAATACGAATGCGGCAACAAATAGTAGTAGTTAAAATCGGGCGTATCAAAGGTTTTTACATCGGCCAGCAACGTTGCCGTGCTTTGTTTATCGGTAAATTTTTCGGCTTGTTTTAAAAATTGCTGAAGCAAAGCCCCTAAATTATCCGTCGTTTTTACCTGCCTGGCATCATAAACCAACGTTGTTTTTTGGTTGAATTTAAATTGATGAATGGTTTGATAAGAATTATCCGGCCAAATAACCAACAACTCGGAGAGTTTTTCCCGGCCGGGAAAGGTGAACAGCAAATCGGGGCTTTGTCCGCTTTCAAAAGCATTGCTGGTTTGTATTTCCTGATGGTCAACTGTTTTGCCTGATCTTAAAAACAGTTTCGCGCCTATTCCATCTACATTGTTTGCCTTATATTTCAGGTTGAAGCTGAGAAAAGCAGGCTTGTTTTGCGCATGGTTTTCCATTGTTGTGTTTTGATAGATTGAAGCTGGACTGTCCATATTATTGGTAACAATTTCCAAATCGCCGTCATTATCCAAATCAACCGCAACAGAACCGGCAGAAATAGTTGGCTCGGTCATGTCGTTTGTGGCAGAAACATCAGCGAATTTTAAGTCAGCTTCGCCGTGATAAAAAACATTGTGGACGGCACCGTTCGGCAT
>CAXTKQ010000184.1:0-4716 GCA_964244955.1 uncultured Sphingobacteriaceae bacterium
CCCATAGCCAGGGCTGGGGAAACTCTGCTTTGCAAACGCCAAGCGAAGAAATTTCCAATCCACCGGAAATAGAAGATGGCGGCGAACACCCGGACCGCAAAAAAATGTATGATTAAGCGATAACGTTCGCTAAACAGTTTACATAAAAAGTATAGGCATAAAAAAAGCAATGTTGTAAAAGGCATTGCTTTTTTTATGAAAATAAATTGTGTTTTGAAGTTATCCTTTCCAGTTTTCCAGCAACCTTCTGATCAACACAATCTGCCCGGTATGGTAACTTAAATGATCAATAATCATCACGGCCTCCCTAAACAAACTTTGGCCTTCGCCATGCGGAAAAGGTTTTAACAGATCGAGTTGTTCATCATTGATTAAAGCGGTAAAAGCAGCCTGGCTTTTTTTGATTTCGGCTAAAGTATTTTGCCACTCCTGTTCGTTTGTCGGCGCGGCTTCTTTCGGCCAATAATCTTCGGGCCAGTTTAAAGGCTGGTAATTTTTGTCCTCCGAAAAGTTGAGCATATCCTGTTGCGCAATACGGATGTGTTCTGCAAGTTGCCAAATGGTGTAAGGCAAATGCGGTACTTGCGCGCCGATGCTTTTTAGCTCGAGACCTTCAATCGCCTGCTCAAAATAAACGTGTGCATAACTTTTTTGAAGCAAACCGGCCAATTGCTGGCGGAGTAATTGGTTATCGTTCATGTGTTGGGTTTTTAAAAGAACTTCTTTTAGGGGCAAAAGTTTAGGCATCAATTGAAAAAGAAATGCCTCACTTTTAAAACTTACTGCTATTTTTATTCGTTAAAAAAAACAGCGTTTACCTAAACCGTTTACTAACCAAAATACCAGTTATGGCCTTTACATTTGCGCAACGCATTGGTTTGCATACGCCTTCTACCGCTATTTCGCCAAATTTAGCCTGGGGCGAAAGATTAGTTTCCCTTTCCCTCGGCACCAAAATTACCGCTGCCGGAATTGCCAGCATCTTTAGCAGTCCGGTCAGGGGTTTGGTAGAAGCTGCTACTGGCGGTTATTTGTTGTTTCGCGGGATAACCGGCGTTTGCCCGGTTTATAAAAGCATCGGAATTAACAAAACGCCTTCCAGTATCCATATCACGCATGTGGTCAATGTAAATAAACCTAAACATGAGGTTTATCGTTTTTGGCGGAAGCTGAAAAACCTGCCTTTGTTTATGAAACATTTGGCATCGGTGGTAGAAAAAGATGCGAAAAACTCCTATTGGGTTGCCCGGGTTCCGGGAAATTTGGCCAAAATCGGTTGGGAAGCACAAATCACACGTGACGAGCCAGGCAAACTCATCAGTTGGAAATCATTAAAAGGGTCAACGGTTGATAACGAAGGCCACGTTTCTTTCAGTGATGCGCCTGAAGGAAAAGGGACGGTCATCAATGTAGTGATTGCCTATAAATCGCCGATTGCCGGAACCGGAGAAGGTTTGGCGAAATTGTTTACGCCTGTTTTTGAGAAGATGATCCGCAACGATATCGAGAACTTTAAAACCTATATCGAAGACGGAAAAGTTTTGGTTTGATCCGATGCTTCTTTTATCGTATGATTTTCAGTGTAAATTTTTGGCTGATTAAAACAACTCGAACGGCTTTTGCAAAAACTGTGGCCTTTTTAACTCCAAACCCAATTCTGCGTTAAGCTTTTGGATAAAATAATCTGCCAGTTTAGGCTCGGCCAAAGTTTGTTGCAAATGCACAAACAGAAATAAAGACTGCAGGCCCTGTTGCTGCCATGTTTTGATCCGTTCAATCCAATCGTCTGCCCGTTGATAATTACTTTCGGGGAACAAAGAATTTCCAACAAAACGAATAAAAGCAGCAGGCACGGGCAAGTGCATGTGTACTGCGTCCCGCCTACCTGCAGCATCGGTTATCACGGCGCCAATGTTTAAACTTCTAAACATCGCGAAAACTTTTTCCTGCAATTGCTTGTCCGAAAACCAGCGTTCGTGCCGCAACTCCACAAAAACCGGCACCTCTTTTGGCAATTGCTTTAAATAAGATTCCAGTTCTGCAAAACGCTCCGGCCCGAAATAATCGCTTAACTGCAAAAACAACGGCCCCAGTTTCTCGCCAAAAGCTAAAATACCATCGTAAAAAGCAGTGGTCAAATCATACGTGGTTTTTAAAGATGAGACGTGGCTTATCTGCTTGGAGAACTTTGGGCAAAACAAAAATCCCGGGTTTGCAGCCACCCGTTCTTTCCATTTTGCAATCGTTTCTGCCGGATAAACCTGGTAAAAAGTAGCGTTCAGTTCCATGCAGCTAAACTGTTTGGCGTAAGCTTCCCAAAACTTGCTTTCTTTGGTTCCCGGAGGATAAATTTCGCCTACCCAATCTTTGCTTCCCCAGGTAACGCAGCCAATATGGGCTTTTAGTTTTTGCGGAAAAGGGTTTTTTCCAAACGTTGCCCGGTTAAAATCCGGATCGGGCGGCAAACTAAAATCAATTAAAGGTATTTCGTGCGGCTGTACTTTTCCAAACTCCATTATTAAATGTAAGCACAATGCTTCTTTTATCAGGTAAATTTTATTGTGGCCCAAAAATTAAGCAATCAGCATTTTATGTATCACTTCCTTTAAAGCCGCTATTTCTTCTGCAGAAAGGTTTCCAATTTTTGGGCCGATACGAACCTTGTCAACAACTTTTATCTGATCGGTTGCCATTGATCCTTGTCGGCCGGAAACCATACAAGTTACACGCCAGGGATAACTTTTAATAGTAGAAGTGATCGGAACAATGATTAAAGTACGAAGGTATTGGTTCATTTCATTAGGGCTTATTACTACGCAGGGCCGGTTTTTTGCCATTTCACTTCCTTGTGTCGGATTCAAAGAAGTCCAATAAACCTCGTACTGGCCGATGTCTTTTACCATGTCCATTCTTCCCGGTCAAACTCATTTGGAAAATCCCCCAACAAAAGTTCGTCATCTTTAGCTTCATGCATTTGTTTTGCTGCTTCTGCCCAACCCTGGCGAGGCTCTGGTTTAATAAGGATAACCCCGTTGTCTATTTCTACCTGAACAGTAGATTTGAAAGAAAGGTTTAATTGGCGCAAAAGTACCGAAGGAAGAATGATTCCCTGGCTGTTGCCAATATTGATGATGTTTGTTTTCATGATGTTATAACCAATTACATTACCGCAAAGCAAATGTAACACTTAAACGTTATAACCATATGTGTGGAAATTTTTATTTTTGAAGTCGTATTTAAAGCCTTGAAAATTTGTTGGGTGAGGCAATAATGCTTCTTTTATCGGGTACTTTTCGTAAAAATTTAGGCCGAATGCTTGAGTTTATTCCGCTCTGTATGTAAATCGTAATCTGTTTGTAAAGCCATCCAAAATTCGGCTGCGATGCCCAATTCTGCTTCCAGCTTTAAAGCAATATTAGCAGTGATATTGCGCTTACCTTTTACAATATCCCCAAAATGGCCCGGGTACATGCCGATTTTCATGGCAAATGCAGATTTTGCTATTTTTTTGGCGGCCAAATCATCTTTCAAAACTTCACCAGGGTGCAATTCAATATCTAAAACGATTTCATTGCCTTCTTTATCTAATATTTTATCGTTGTACATGTTAGTGATAGTGATTATTTAAATTTTCTAAAAATGTATTACAAAAGCGTCCAATTATTAATTCTAAAAAAATTTAAGCCTTTTTAAAGCTTGCCTAAATTTATATCATGAAAATAAATAATGCTTCTTTTATGCCTGTAAATTCTGTGCCTAATATTATACCAAAGTTTAAATAACTGATTTTTATGTGGTAAAAGAAGCATACAAGATAGACTGAATAATATATTGCAATGTTTTGGCTAAAGCCAACCTAAATTTTATATATCCCACGGCCTGAAGGCCATGGCAATTTGGCCAGCTTGTTTTAACATTTTTTGTGCAAACTGATACTTTGGTACAATACAGTTATTTAAAGATCAGTTGCCACGGCCTTCAGGCCGTGGACAAAGGGGAACAAAAAACAGGCTTTAGCCAAAAGCACAAGAGGTCAAAGTTTGTGGCATAAAAGAAGGCTGAATAAAATTTAAATTATTCATAGTTTTAGTTTGGATATGGGTTAAACTGATACTTCTTTTACCACATCTTTTTTTACTTCCATTCTAATTTTAACAATACTACCGCTTGTCGCGGCAAATTTAAATCCATTGTCATTTTGCCGTTTTCTACTGTCATCGTTTTAGGGTTTCCGGTGGTTTGCAGCATTCCGGCTTTTTCTAATGTTATGATTTGTGCTTGATTTGGTTTTTGCGGCGAACCCATTTTTTTCCATACTTCGTAAGCATTGCTGTGGTTTTGGTCAATGCGGTATTCCGTCAGTTGGATTTGTTTGGAAGGGATGCCGTTGATGGCAATTGCAGCGTTTCCGTTTTCCTGCACGTCGTCATCTTGGTAATTCCAAACCATAATGGCTGCTTGGTTTTTGTCTTTTGAAGCCAGTCCGCCAATATCTGTTCCGTTTCGGATGCTGGAATCGCGTACTGTTTTTAGCGGATAAAAATTGGTGCCGCTTGCTTCCACCCGGTTTCCTTTCATTAGGCCAAACATCCGGAAAACGTTTAGCACCGGTTTGTCCACACCGTTTGTTGCCAGATCACGGAAACCGGCAAACCAGGGCTGATTTTCAAACTCGAACGACCAGGAAACTGCGCCTTTAAAGTTGACACCGTATTC
>CAXTKQ010000185.1:0-2334 GCA_964244955.1 uncultured Sphingobacteriaceae bacterium
GAAGAGGACATCCGCGAGCTGATCAGCCTCACCCAAAAAACCGATATTTTGATTTTGAGCGACGAAGTTTACGAACATATTATTTTTGACGGGCAGCCGCACCGCAGTATGGCGCGCTACCCCGAATTGGCCGAACGCAGCCTGATTGTTGCTTCCTTTGGCAAGCTTTTCCATATCACCGGTTGGAAAATTGGTTATTGCATGGCACCGGTTTGGCTGATGAACGAGTTCAGGAAAATCCATCAGTTTAATGTTTTTTCGGTGAATACGCCCATGCAGTTTGCCCTTGCCAAATTTATGCAGGTAAAAGAAGCATATCTTGAACTTTCTGATTTCTATCAGCAAAAGCGCGATTTTTTTCGGGCCGGTTTAGAAAGTTCGCGTTTTAAATTGCTGCCTTGCGCGGGTTCTTACTTTCAATCCGTAAATTACAGCACGATAACCAATGAAAACGATGTTGATTTTGCCAAGCGATTAATCAGGGAAAATGGCGTGGCCGCGATACCAAATTCTGCTTTCTACAACAAAAAAACCGACTTTGGCATCTTGCGCTTTTGTTTCGCCAAAAAGCAGGAAACACTGGCAAAAGCGCTTGAACAGTTGTTAAAAGCATAACCAAAAGCCCATGTATTTTTGCCTCAACCCAGCCGTAAAATAAGATGGAAAATTTAAAAGTTACTATTTTTCAGGGATATTTATTTTGGGAGAACATTGACCAAAACTTAAAAAACATTGCCTTGCGCCTGTCTTCCGGCATCCGCGAAAATACCGACCTGGTTATTTTGCCCGAAATGTTTAACACCGGTTTTACCATGAACACCAGTTTGGCCGAGCCGATGAACGGTAAAACAATGGGCTGGATGCAGCAGTTGGCGCAAAAATATAAATGCGTGGTTACGGGCAGTTTGATGATCAGCGAAAACGGAAACTTTTATAACCGGTTGATTTGGATGCAGCCCGACGGTACGTTTTCGCAGTACGACAAGCGGCACTTATTTACGCTGGGCAAAGAGCACGAAACGTTTACGGCCGGAAAAGAACGTTTGATTGTGGAGCTGAAAGGCTGGAAAATTTGCCCCATGATTTGTTACGATTTGCGTTTCCCGGTTTGGACGCGCAATTTTAACGCCGTTTATGATTTGCTGATTATGGTAGCCAACTGGCCCGAAAAACGCGCTTTGCACTGGCGCACCTTGATCCCGGCGCGCGCAATTGAAAACCAGGCTTATGTAATTGCCGTAAACCGGGTGGGCTATGATGGCAACGAAGTTTACCATTCGGGCGATTCTTCTTGCATTGATCCCGGCGGCAAAGTTGTTTATTACAAACGGGACGAAGAAGACGTTTATACTTTTTCTGTTTCGGCAGAAGAGCTGGCCAAAAACCGCCGCTTTTTCCCCTTTTTAAACGATGCCGATGATTTTAGGCTTTTGTAAACAGCTTCGCCGCCACTGATTTTTATGCCATAAAAGAAGCATTGTACCTTTTGTCAATCAACCTGTTTTCGCCTGTCCCCAAACTTGTTTCTGCCCAAAACCGTAAACTGTCTGTCAAGATATTTTTTACATGGCACCATTTATCAAAAACACTGTAAGTTTACCACGGATGGAAATTGATAACCTAAATTTAACACATACTTCATATAGAGACAAATGGACGCAAGAATGGAAGCTTACTGCTTTCAGAAAGCGGCTTTTTGCGGTACTCGTCATTATTTTTATCGTCGTTTCGGTAAACCCGTACTTTTTTAACTACATACAGCAGCGCAATGGCATCGTTTTAAACGATTGGCTGCTTAATTTTATACCACAGCACGATGTATCCATACCAATTTTTTGTATTTTGTGGAGCGTGATTTTACTGGCGGTTTGCCGTGCCGTACAAAACCCGCGCTTTTTAATCGTTGCCGGATGGACAGTTTTGCTCTTGTTTGTTTCGCGTATCATCAGCATTACTTTAGTACCGCTCAACCTGCCAAAAGGGTTGATTTATCTGCACGACCCTGTTACCGCTATTTTTTATGGCAACCAGTTGATCACCAAAGACCTTTTTTATTCAGGCCATACGGCAACCATGTTCCTGATTTTTTTATGTTTAAAAAACAGGTACGATAAAGCCTACGCCCTGTTTGCCACTTTAGCCATCGCTATCTTGTTACTTGTTCAGCATGCACATTACACAATAGACATTGTTGCCGCACCGTTTTTTACGTATATACTTTACCGGCTGTCAAAAAAAATCGCAGCCTATTGATTTCATCAACAATGGATAAATAAAATTTTTACATTAATTTAAATATCAATGTAAAATTAACCGCACATTTAAGTTAGATTT
>CAXTKQ010000185.1:2344-4609 GCA_964244955.1 uncultured Sphingobacteriaceae bacterium
AAACTTACCCAGGAGCAGTTAGATTTTTTCGATAAAAACGGCGTGATAATTTTCAGGAATTTCATTACCAGGGACACAGTAGAAACACTTTTAACAGAAATCAATACCTTACAAAAAACCTGGCTTGAGGAAGGCCGCGAAAAAGTGAACGGTACGCCATTAAAATTTGGCAAAGATGAAAACGGCCAAAAAATAATCCAGCGTTTTTGCTTTTCTTCCTTGCACAATACTGTATTGCACGAGTTTTTAAAAGACCCTCGTTTTAAAGCATTGCCGGCTATGGTGGCACCGTTTGAGGGTCGCATCGGTGAAGACGAGAAAGACGGATTGGTGATCAACCAATACATCAAAACGCCCGACAGTACTTTTTCTCAAATGGGCTGGCATACCGATAGCCCGCGTGATATATTTTTGGGGCAGCGCATTATGCCGATGCTCAACGTAGGCATCCATTTGGATGACTGCCCTGCCGAAAACGGTGGTTTACGGGTTTTGACCGGAACACACAAACAAGGCATCCTGAAACTGCTGTTTGCCAAAAAATATTTTATTGACAACAACGAAGACGCACAGGAAGTTGGTTTTGATATTCAGGCAGGCGATTTAACAGTGCACGATGGCCGCTTATGGCACCGTGTGCAGCAATCGCCCTATACTGGGCTGAAAAGTAGGCGGCGGGTAATGTACATCCCGATTATTACCGGCAAAATGATCCCGAAAAACGAACAAAGCAAAACACCTTTTTACCACCACTTTGGGCATAAAACAAAATTTTAAATTTTAAAACCATTTCTGATATTTTAAGGCTGGCTTATACCAGCCTTTTTCTTTAACAAAATATATGGCATACGCATTAATAACAGGCGCCAGCAAAGGCATTGGCAAAGCGATAGCAGAAGAACTGGCGGCACGCAAAATTGACCTGATCCTGGTTGCCCGATCCCAGGATTTGCTGCAACAGGCAGCAGACGAACTTTCAAAAAAACATGCGGTAAAAACAGCATTCCTGGCCGTAGACCTGGCCGAAGCAAATGCGGGCCAAAAAGTTTTTGACTGGTGCGCGGCACAAAACTTCAGCATTAATATTTTGGTGAACAATGCTGGTTACGGTTTAAGCGGTGCTTTCAATAAACAACCTTTAACCAATAACCTTGATATGCTACAAGTTAACATGCTCGTTCCGGTTACGTTAACGCAACTGTTTTTACCGCATCTTTTGGCCCAGCCCCAGGCTTATATTTTAAATACCGCAAGTTCTGCGGCTTACCAGGCCGTGCCGGGGTTGGGTTTATATGCTGCAAGCAAAGCTTTTTTATTGAGTTTCAGCCGCGCTTTGCACCAGGAACTAAGGAATACGAGCGTATCGGTAACAGCCGTTTCGCCGGGCGCCACGGATACTGATTTTGTGGTACGCGCGCAAGTTGGGCCAAAAGCTTTAAAGGCGGCCAGCCAGGTCAACATGACACCGCAGGCTGTTGCCAAAATTGCCGTAAAAGCGATGTTCCGGAAAAAACCGGAAGTGATCACGGGTTTGATTAACAAAGCCGGAGCGTTTATCACCTGGCTTTTGCCAAAAGGAATTGTTGAGCGTACAGTGATGAAAGTGTATCAATAAAAAAAGTTACGGGTTGCCGTTTTTGAGTTGATGTAGAAAAAAGGAATATAGAAGCGCGTAGTACGAAAGCCAATTTTTCTGACTTGCCCGACTTTCAGGCATCTTCCCAATACTTCTTTTATCGCATAAAATTTAGAAACAACTTTTACACTGTTGCGTTCTTCTCAAACATAACCTCAAACATGTTTTTATGAACCAGCAAGATAATTCGGCTTTTAATGGTCAAACTGATCGTTCGAAGCAAACATCCAGTAACCAAAATCAAGTAGTTTGGGACGGCGGAAGTTATAGCGACAAGCCAACAACGGAAGCCGACGTGCAAAAAAATGATGACTTGGAATTTGGCGACCACGGAACCACAACGATGAACCCAACCAATGATGCAACTAATTCGTCAATTGATGACGACGATGAAGATTTTGACGATAACGTGGGCGAGGACAACCTGCCCGATAAAGACGGTTTTAACGCAAACAGTGATGACCCGACCGAACGGGAACTGACCAAAACCTGGATCGGGAATGAAAAATCGGTACACGAAGCAGGTGCAAAAGGCTTAGAAGGCGAACCGATGGGCGGACAAAATTTTGGGACAAGCGAACTGGAACTGAAAAACGAGCGCGACCAAAGCGATTCAGAAACCCATAGCC
>CAXTKQ010000186.1:0-4588 GCA_964244955.1 uncultured Sphingobacteriaceae bacterium
ATGCTTCTTTTATCATATAAAAATTGGTGTTTGTATCCATCCAAATAAACCAAAATGAAATGCTTACCAATTTTTATATGATAAAAGAAGCATAGAAAACAAATTGAATAAAATTTAAACAGGCTCTTAATTTTAGCTTCCATAAATTTTCTGCATCTTCGTTTTAACAAAAAAAACCATTATGAAAAAATTATTGCTGAGCCTGATCACAGGAGCTTTATTTACCACTTATTCTGCCAATGCGCAAGATAAAAACAAACCGCGCCCAAGTTTGCCGGATACCGTTAAAACTACCATCAGCAGCGGCGCTACGGTAGAGATTGATTACAGCCGCCCATCTGTAAAAGGCCGTACCATTGGCAAAGATTTGGAGCCGATGGAAGGAAAGGCCTGGCGTGCAGGTGCCAATGAGGCAACTACTTTTGTGTTTAACAAAAATGTTAAAGTAGAAGGAAAGGTATTGCCGGCAGGAAAATATTCTTTTTTTACAATTAAAAATGGCAATGAATGGACGCTTATTTTTAATTCAAAGTGGAAAATTTGGGGCACAACTTATGAAGAAAATAAAGGTTCGGATGTGTTACAAGTAAAGGTTAAAGGGGCTAAAGCACCATCATTTGCAGAAAAAGTAACTTACACTGTTGCCAAAGACGGTAAAGTATCCATGCTTTGGGGAGATTACATGGTAAACTTTACTGTTAAATAAATAGCAGATACCAAATTTAATACCTACCTTAGCAGAATTATAAATAAAAATTACAATGCAAAAAGAAGGTACAGTTAAATTTTTTAACGAAACAAAAGGATTCGGGTTCATCATCCCAGAAAATTCAGGAGAAGAAGATGTATTCGTTCACTCATCAGGTTTGATTGATCAGATCCGTGAAAACGACAAAGTGAAATACGATGTTGAGCGTGGCAAAAAAGGCCTGAACGCGGTAAATGTACAAGTTATCTAAACCAGATATATTAATCATTAATCGTTGAAAAAAAGCTGCTTCCCAAAAAGGAGGCAGCTTTTTTTGTGAGGATAAAGTTAAGTTTCTACCATCAACCATTAACTATTTTCCAAAACTCAATCTTCTTCCACAACCTCAATCACCCTTCCAACCTGCCCGTCTTCCAGCCGCACTTTAATGCCACGTGAATGGAAAGCCGAACTCGTCAATAAATCTTTCACAATTCCACGCGTTCGTTTGCCGCTGCGCTGGTCTTTTTTAAGGATAATATCTACCTCCAGGCCCGGATAAATATCGCTTCGGTTTTGTCCGTTCATGTTAGTTTAACAGTTTCTCGATGGCTGCATCAATTCTTTCAAAATGAAAAAGTTTCAGCACATCTTGCATACATTCGGTTATTTCTTCGTTGCACAAATTTCCGATGCTGCCTTCATGCGTATGGTTTACTGTTTTTATCGGGTTAAAAGAAGCATTTTCAATTTCGGCACCAATTTGTTGGTAAGCTTCGCGGAAAGGCACGCCGCTTAAAACACGCCGGTTGGTTTCTTCTACGCTGAATAAATATTTATACCGTTCATCTTCCAGGATTGCTTCTTTTACCGATATATTTTCAAGCATAAAAGTGGCCATTTGCAAACAATCTTTCAAATCGGTAAACGCCGGGAACAACGTTTCTTTTAACAATTGCAAATCACGGTGATAGCCGGAAGGCAAGTTCGTAGTCATTAAAGCAATATCATTTGGCAAAGCTTGGATACGGTTGCATTTGCCGCGCATGATTTCCCAAACGTCCGGGTTTTTTTTGTGCGGCATAATGCTGGAACCGGTTGTTAATTGATCCGGATAGCTCACGAAAGAAAAATTTTGGCTTAAATACAAACATTGGTCCATCGCCATTTTGGCCAATGTTGCGGCAACAGCAGATAAACCTTGCGCAACAATGCGTTCAGTTTTTCCGCGGCCCATCAAAGCATAAACCACGTTGTAGTTCAAACTTTCAAAACCCAATAATTTGGTTGTCAAAGTTCGGTTTAAAGGGAAAGATGAACCATAACCGGCAGCCGCGCCCAACGGATTTTTGTTGGCCACTTTGTAAGAAGCCAAAACCATTTCCAAATCGTCTACCAAACTTTCGGCATACGCGCCAAACCACAAGCCAAACGAGGAAGGCATCGCGATTTGCAAATGCGTGTAGCCAGGCAAAAGCACATCTTTATATTGATTGCTGAGTTTAATGAGCAAATCAAACAACGTTTTTACCAGCGAAACAATTTCCCGGATTTCGTGCCGGAAAAACAGTTTCAGATCCACCAAAACCTGATCGTTTCTTGATCTTCCGCTGTGGATTTTCTTTCCGGCTTCGCCGATGCGTTGCGTCAGTAGCCATTCAATTTGCGAATGCACATCTTCCACTTCGGCCTGAATGGTAAAACTTCCGGCTTGTATTTCACGATAAATATTTTTTAGCTCCTGTTGAACTAAAGCCAAATCTTCGGCGCCCATCAAGCCAATACTTTCCAGCATTTGTGTGTGCGCCAACGAACCCAATACATCAAAAGCAGCCAGTTGCAGGTCAAATTCGCGGTCGCGTCCAACGGTAAAATTTTCGACCAATTCGTTTACGTTGGTGGTTTTTTGCCAGATTTTCATTTTTTATTTTGTTGCGAATGTTAAATCACCTATGCTGTTTTTATCGGGTATTTTTATGTATGATCTATGAACCATCAACCATTAACTTTTTACCTATTTGTGTTGATACTATTTTTATCGGTTATTTTTATGTTTGATCCATTAAGTATAAAGCATGAACCACCAGCTTTTTCATCTTACCAACCTATCCAGCATTTGTACGTACAATTCAATGCCTTCTTTGATTTCATCTACATAAATAAATTCGTCGGCCATGTGCGAACGGCCGGAATCGCCCGGCCCTAATTTAATGGAAGGAATATCCAGCAGCGATTGATCGGAAGTGGTAGGCGAGCCGTAAGTAGTTCGGCCTAATGCGATTCCGGCCTGTACAAAAGCATGTTCTTTTGGGATGGACGAAGGTTTTAAGCGGATAGAACGCGCTTTTACTTCGCAATCCACCTGTTCACGGATCATTTTTAAAACTTCTTCGTTTCGGTAAGCATCGGTAACGCGCACATCAACCGTAAACGTACAAGTTGCCGGGACCACATTGTGCTGAGAACCGGCGTTGATGATGGTAACCGACATTTTAATCGGCCCGAAAACTTCCGATTCTTTTGGAAAACGGTACGCGCGAAACCATTCGATATCCTTCATGGCTTTGTAAATGGCGTTGTCGCCTTCTTCGCGTGCCGCGTGTCCGGCACGGCCGATAGCAGTGCAATCCAAAACCATCAAACCGCGTTCGGCAATGGCCAATTGCATTTGTGTTGGTTCGCCTACAATGCCAAAATCTAATTTCCCCAGTTCGGGCACAATCAGTTCCAACCCATTGTTGCCCGAAATTTCTTCTTCGGCGGTGGTTGCCAAACAAAGATTGTATTTTAAATTTTCTTGCGAAAAATAGTGGATAAAAACAGCAATCAGCGAAACCAAGCAACCGCCCGCATCATTACTGCCCAAACCAAAAAGCTTTCCGTCTTCTATTTTCGCATCAAAAGGATCTCGTGTGTAGCCGGAATTCGGCTTTACCGTATCGTGGTGCGAATTCAATAAAATAGTTGGTTTTGCAGGATCAAAATACTGGTTCAAAGCCCAAATGTTGTTCAGTTTCCGGTGTGTTTTTACATCATGCCCTACTAAAAACTGGTTAATAATTTCGGCAGTTTTGTGTTCCTCTTTGCTGAACGAAGGCGTGGCAATTAATTGTTGTAAAAGATGTACGGCTTGCTGAAATAAAATATCGGTGGTAAGCATGTTCTTCAAACCGAATTATCAATCCGGGCGCGCAAAAATACATTTTTGTTTAAAAAGATGAGCAGGGTTTAGTAAGAGCCGTAAGCCCGGCTTATTTTGCGGCAACGCATTTTAATCCGTTGACAATTTGAATTTTATATAGGTAAAAGAAGCACCATCAACTTTTATCTTTTCAAATTGTAAGTTTTAAAAGTAATATCTGTAACAATTTGAGTAAAAACTTCAAAATTTGGTCTTTCTCTTTGCAATTAATTGTATTTTTCAAAAGTTAACGATTTTTAAATTTTCAATCGTTCGTTTTTTTTAGTTTTTAAATCAAGCTGAGTTAAAATATCAGCACAATGCTGTTTTTACCGATATAAAATCATCAAACTTTAAATTTAACTATGAAATATTTTTTACCCCTAACTGCTGCTGTATTTGGTGTTGGTAGTTTGGCTGTTGCCCAAAATCAAATTCCGCAAACACAAAACCAACGAACGGATACCCGGCCTGCCGCAACAATTGCTTCCATCACCCAAAACCTTAAAAAGTTTGATGGTTTTTATACCGTTTATTATGATGAAAAAAGCGGAAAGGTTTATCTCGAAATCAGCAATTTTGACAAAAACTTTTTGTATTTCAGTTCGCTGGTTGATGGCGTTGGAAACGGTGGGCCGGAACGCGGACAAGCTTCTTCCGTCATTACCCCTTTTATAAAAGTTGGGCCAAAAGTTTTTCTGGTTCAGCCGGTTACCAAT
>CAXTKQ010000187.1:0-4446 GCA_964244955.1 uncultured Sphingobacteriaceae bacterium
GCAGATGGCAAAGATTTGTCTTTTATCACTGCCAAAATTTTGGACAAAGATGGCAATGTTGTCCCTGATGCGGATAACTTGTTAAATTTTAAAATTGACGGCGAAGCTTTTATTGCAAGTGTTGATAACGGCGACCCGGTTAGCCATGATTCGTTTAAAGCGGATTACCGCAAAGCTTTTCATGGTTTGGCTTTGGCGATTGTACAATCCAACGGAAAAGCAGGAAAGATAAATTTTACGGCAACTGCGGCTGGTTTGCCTGCGGCTACAATTTTGTTGGAAACTTCCAAGTAAAACCAGATTAATAAATATTGAAAAAGCAGGAAGCAAATGTTTCCTGCTTTTTTTATGGGTAAAAGCAGATAAACGGGTTAAAACCCATTTTACAAAACTGGCCGAGCCTACGGCTCTTGCTAAGTTGCTGGATGTAGGAGCGTACCTTCGGTACATTTTGTAGCAATGGGTTTAAACCCGTTGATTTTATTACGATTTTGAATTTGGTTTTGGCATTGGATAATGTATCCTTTCATATTTTTCAACCGCAATAACTAATGTTTCCAATTCATCGTCTTCTGATTTCGTCTTTTCATCAATTTGAATCAAATCATAAGCTCTGGCTAATGCAGTTTTGTATTGTTCATCTGTTTCTATTGTTTTCATTAGATTGATTTTATTTAACTCCTTGGATGATATTGCACAATTGTTTCCCGTAAATATTCCCGGTCTAAATGTGTGTAAATTTCTGTGGTGGTAATGCTTTCGTGGCCAAGCATGTCCTGCACGGCGCGTAAATCGGCGCCGCCTTCAATTAAATGCGTGGCAAAAGAATGGCGGAAAGTATGCGGGCTGATGCTCTTTTTAAGGCCAATTTTTTCGGCCAGGCTTTTGATGATCATAAAAACCATCACTCGCGAAAGTTGTGCGCCGCGTTTGCTTAAAAACACAAAATCTTCTTGGCCTTTTTTAATGTTGAGATGCACGCGGACTTCCTGCAAATAAATCTTCAACATTTTACTGGCTTGTTCTCCAATCGGCACCAAGCGTTCTTTGTTGCCTTTGCCTAAAATCTTGATAAATTCATCTTCCAAGTATAAGTTAGAAATTTTCAATGTAATCAATTCCGTTACGCGCAAACCACAGCCATACAATACTTCTATCATGCTTTTGTTGCGCGTCCCGTCAGGTTTGGAAAGATCAATCGCACCGATCAAAGCATCAATCTCCAAAATATTCAACGTATCTGGAAGTTTGCGTTGTAGCCGCGGCGCTTCAATGAGTTCGGAAGGGTTATGTGCAATTAAGTTTTCCATCAGCATAAATTTATAAAATGCTTTTACGCCTGATAGAATGCGTGCTTGTGATGCTGCCGGCAGTCCAAGTTCGCTCAAACACCGCATAAAACCTTTTAAATTTTGTTCGTTTAGTGTTTCCGGTTTAAATTCAGGCACGAAGGAAACGGCAAACTGCTGCAGTTTTTCCACGTCCTGCAAGTAAGCATCGACAGAGTTTTGCGCCAAACTTTTCTCCAACTTTAAATAAGCACGGAAACCGCTGATGGTAGAAGGCCAGTCCAATTTATTTTAACAGAATATTGTTATGTTTGAAGGGATGAAGATACAAATTATCAACGGACCAAACCTAAATTTGCTGGGCCTGCGCGAACCGGAAGTTTACGGGCATACTTCTTTTACCGACTATTTTTTGGAATTGCAGCAGCGTTTCCCCGAAATCGAGTTCAGTTATTTTCAAAGCAACAAAGAAGGCGAGCTGATTGATAAAATACAGGAAGTTGGCTTTGATTATGACGGCATTGTGCTGAATGCAGGCGGTTATACGCACACTTCAATTGCTTTGGGCGATGCCATTGCCGCCATCAAAACGCCGGTGGTAGAAGTGCATATTTCCAACGTGCACAGTCGCGAAACTTTCCGGCACCATTCTTATTTATCGGCCAATTGCAAAGGTGTAATTCTGGGTTTTGGTTTGGATAGTTATTGGCTGGCGGTGGAGAGTTTTTTGGTAGGATAGGGCTGAATGCTTCTTTTATCAGGCAAATTTTGGTGTGTTGTTTGGAGTAAAATTAGAAATTCTTAGCTCAAAAGATTGTAGTTGCAAATTACTATCAGTCGAATTGGGATTGTAAATTTTTATTTAATAATATGAAATTGAAAGGAAAAATTTTAGTATTATTGTTTATTTGTAATAATTATGCTTGTAATAATCCTAGAGAGAAGCTATTTTTTAATGATAAAATAGAAAATATTCAAAGTGCATTGTTAGAAATGAATGTTTTGCTTTACAAACTACCTAAAAATAGCAATAATTTTAACACCAATTATGGTTTCGCAAACAACAAAATAGAGATAAATAGCAGGATAGGAATAGGCGTAGATTCAACACACGAAATTACGGAACAAGCTTTAAAGTGTCTAAGTGTAAATGATAGGTTGAGGTTTTTAAAATTAGCAGAATATTTAAAAGATAATGATATGTCAGAAGGATATATAGATCAGCAATTAAACAAATGTATGTTTTTATATCACACTTCTACTAATACTAGTTTTGATGATGTAAGGGAAATTATAATTCTAAAAAAACCTGATGTTGCTGCTTTAAGAAAATTATACAAAATTCTTGATAGAAAGGATATGATTTATTTGATAGCACCAATTCGACAAACAAATGATTAAATTTATATTGGTATATTCTTTCTGATCGTAATTTCTAATTAATAACTTCTAAGCCATAATTTTAAACTTCAATCTGTTAACTTCTAATTTAAACCCATCCCATAACCCACCACGTAACCACATAAAGCAAAAACAAAAACGCTGCAAAGAACACCTGCAACACCAAAAACACCACCACCAAAACGCCGGTGCCTTGTCCCTGATGTTTGCCTTCTTCGTAATGTTCTTTCAACAATTTAATGTTGTGCGAATTGGATGCTTCTTTTATAGGGTAAAATTTGGTGGTTAAATTTGTTAAAACAGGATTAGAAATCTTTAGCTCAAAAGATCGGGATTGCAAATCCCGATCAGTAGATTGTGGAAGGCATAAGCCCTAATTTGGCTTTAGCCAAATTAGCTGAAATAAAAATTTAAACAGGCCCTAAAGCTGCTTTTGTCTTTTGGTTAAAACACGATCACCGGTCGGCCTCTTAATCCGCCGGCTGCAAGTGCCTGTTGTGCGTCGGCAACTTGTTCGGGCGCATAAACTCCGGCAACTTTAAGTTCAATTTCACCACTTTCAACCATTTCCCGCAGGAAGTCGAGCCCTTTCGTATTTTCCAGCACATCTGGTACCCACACCATCTTAATTTGAATATCCCGCTCTTTTGAAATGTTGGTTAGGCGGCGTACGGCAATGTATATGCCTCCGTCACGAATTGCAGGGAAACTTTTTGTGGCCAACACCGCTGTATCAATAAGCGCATCAACGCCTTCCGGGAATTGCCGACGAACCGCATCGGTGAAACCATCTCCGCGTTCTACAACGAAGTTGGCGCCATAGCTGTGTACCAAGTCGTTTTCCTCCGGTTTTGCATCGGCGATAATGGTCAGCCCCAGTTTTTTTGCAGCAGCAATAATGTAGTGCGCCAGAACGCCCGCGCCGCCTGTAACAGCTAACACTTGTCCCGCTTTCAGTTCAGTCAAGTCAATGGCACGGAGGGCGGTCAGGCCGTTCATGGGCAGGCCGGCTGCCTGCTCGAAAGTAGTTCCTTTAGGCATAGGAACAACTGACGCTGCCGGTACAACAATGTATGTTGCTTGTGCGCCGCCATCCGGCCGGTACGGTGTCAGGGCCGCCATTACATCCTGGCCAACCTTAAGCCGTGATACGCCAGGCCCAACCGACTCAATCACGCCTGCCGCATCTGCGCCTGGAACTACGGGAAAATTCACCATGCTATTTTCAATTTTACGCAACAAGCCGTCTGTTGGGTTAACCCCGGCAGCTTTTACACTGATGCGGACCTCGCCGACTTCCGGCGGCCGCACGGCCCGTTCAACAATTTTAATTATTTCCGGGCCGCCAAGGCCTTCGTAGGTGATAGCCTTGCCAGACACTGTGCCTGGGGTTGATTCAATTATGTCTGTCATATGCTTTATTTTAGATATTTTTTACCCAATACGTGGAAACTGTTCAATAATCTGTTTTGAAGTTTTAACAATAAGGTATGGTTAGTTACCGGATTATAAAAAATCTTAGTTAATACTATTGCGCTCACTCTTGATGGTTTTTTCTTTAAATTTAAAAATTAGGTGTGTTCCAAATATTACCATGGGTTGTTAACCAGGTGTTCCTCAACATGGGTGAAAAAGCATCCGGTAGGGCCGTTATCATCGAGGCAGGCTAACCATACGGCTGGCCGGGCGCCTTGTTCAATGGTGTAAGGTGCGTTCGGCCCTCCTGCATCTGTTTGAGTAAGGCCGGGATCGGCAC
>CAXTKQ010000188.1:0-4442 GCA_964244955.1 uncultured Sphingobacteriaceae bacterium
CGGGGCCGATCAGTACAAACGTTCTTTGGGCCCTTCTTCTTTTTTTCTGCACGATGGTTATATTGTGGTTTATCAGGATGTGCGCGGCCGGTGGATGAGCGAGGGCATTTATGAGGAAATGACACCGGAAAAGGATGTGCATCCCACCAAAAACGATGTGGACGAAAGCACCGATACCTACGACACGATTGATTGGCTCCTCAAAAACATCCCAAACAACAATGGAAAAGTAGGCGTTTGGGGGATTTCTTATCCCGGGTTTTATACTACAACCGCTTTGTTAAGCCGGCACCCGGCGCTGGTTGCTGCTTCTCCGCAGGCACCTATTGCTGATTTGTACCGCGATGATGCTTTCCACAACGGTGCTTTTATGCTGGTGGCCAACTTTGGTTTTTATCCTGGTTTTACAAACAGGCAGGACGACAAACCGACGCAACGCCAGGCAACAGAATTTAACGCCGGAACAGAAGATGGCTACGATTTTTTTCTGCGGATGGCCACGATGAAAAACTCGAACACGTTGTATTATAAAGATACGATCCGTTTGTGGAACGAAATGCTGGACCACCCGGATTACGACCAGCACTGGAAAGACCGCAACGTATTGCCGCATTTAACCAACATCAAAACTGCCGTTTTGGTAACCGGCGGCTGGTATGATGCAGAAGATTTGTATGGCGCCATCAACACGTATAAAACCATTGTGAAAAATAACCCGACAACGCCTGCTTATTTTGCAATGGGCCCATGGGTTCACGGCGGTTGGGCGAGAGGGAACGGCGACCATTTGGGTGATGTAGGTTTTGGCTCGGCAACTGCGGCTTTTTATCGGGAAAATATTGAGTTTAAATTCTTCAGTCATTATTTAAAAGGAACGCCGATGGATTTGCAGCCGGTTTCTGTTTTTGAAACGGGCGCCAACCAATGGAAAACCTATAAAACTTGGCCAGCAAAAGAAGTGCAGGAGAAAAACCTGTATTTCTTGCCCAACGGAAAACTTTCTTTCGATCCGCCAAAAACCAATGCTTCTTTTAACAGCTATATTTCTGACCCAAACAAACCTGTCCCTTTTCTAAACAACACTTCGATGGATATGGACCGCGAATACATGACGGCCGACCAGCGTTTTGCAACAACCCGCCCCGATGTTTTAACTTATCAAACCGATGTTTTAAATGAAGATTTAACCTTGGCGGGAAATATTTGGGCCAATTTAAAAGTTTCGACTACGGGAACCGATGCCGACTGGGTTGTAAAAGTGATTGATGTTTATCCCGATTCTACCAAAAATACTTCTTTTACCGGGCAAAATGTGCAGCTTTCGCATTACGAACAAATGGTGAGGAGCGAGGCCATGCGCGGCAAATACCGCAACAGTTTTTCTAAACCGGAGCCTTTTGTTCCTGGAAAAATTACGCCGGTTAATTTTGAGTTGCAGGATGTGTTGCACACCTTTAAAAAAGGCCATCGGGTGATGGTGCAAATCCAAAGCACTTGGTTTCCTTTGATTGACCGCAACCCGCAGAAGTTTATGAATGTTATGCAAGCTACGCCTGCTGATTTTCAAAAAGCAACCATGAAAGTTTATACATCTAAAACAGAACCAAGTTTTTTAAAGGTGCGGGTGATGTAGTGGGAGGGATTTTGGCCAATGAATTTATGCCGATAAAAGAAGCATCACGCGAATCCGGCAATGCTTCTTTTATCAACCTAAATTTTATTTGAAAGCATATTTGATGCCCACACTTGGCGTTAAGTTAAAAATTGGCCCGCGGAAAATTTCGATGCGCGGGTCCAAATCCAAACTAACCGCAATCGGCGAATCCGGGATCACATATTCTAAACCGATCACGCCATCGGCACCTAAAAGCAGCGAAGAATTGTTGTAAACTTTGTAATCACCGTTGTAAACGCGGTAACCGCCGCTGCCCACGCCGCCAACGTGCCCGCCAAAACCGTAATAAAATTTCAGTTCGGCTACGTTAAAAGCCGGTTGGTGTTTTTCTATTAAACCCGTAAATACCACGCCTTTGGTGCGGAAACCCAAAACGCCTTCCAAAGCTGTTGTTGGGTCTGTAAAATATTTGACGGAAACACCGCTTTCGTAACTAAAGCGCAGCCCGGCAGCCGTTTGGTACGATTGCGCGCCGGCCTTTTTGCTGTAAAATAAAACGGCGGATATGAACAACAAACTCAAGCAAATTTTTTTCATAGAGTGGATTTAATCGGCTCAGTTGTACTACTCGGCCATCTGCAAAAATGAAAATTTTAGCAATACCAAATCTGCGTTTCTGGAAAAATAATTAAAAGTTAAAAAATCAACAGGAATAATTAGCCAGGAGTTTATTCAGGAAATGTGATATTTTAGCAGAAATTACAAGTTTTATGCGCATCAAAAAATTACCCGCTAAAAGAAGCATCAGGCTTTTCCTGGTGATCCATGCCGTTGTGTTTTTATCTTCCGGCTGTGCAAAAGGCCAGTTGGGCAACAATAATGGGCAGGAATACCGCAACGGCATGGTGGTTTGCGCCTACCCGGATGCGGCAAAAGCAGGTTTGGCTATCCTCAAAAAAGGCGGAAACGCAGTTGATGCGGCCATTGCCGTTCAGTTTGCTTTGGCCGTAACGCATCCAACGGCAGGCAACATTGGCGGTGGCGGTTTTATGGTTTACCGATCGGCCAAAGGCGAAACCAATACGTTGGATTACCGGGAAAAAGCGCCAGGCGCGGCAAGTGCCAATATGTATTTGGATTCGGCGGGAAACGTGATTGCCGATAAAAGTTTGCACACGCACCAGGCTTCGGGCGTTCCCGGTTCGGTAGATGGCATGGTGGAAGCGCACCGCAAATATGGCAAATTGAAATGGGCGGACTTGGTTCAGCCAGCGATTGACCTGGCGGAAAACGGCTTTTTGCTAACTGAAAAATTAGCCTCCAATTTAAATACGATGCAGGACAATTTCCGCAAGCTTAATCCCGGCAAAAATTATTATTTAAAAGAAGGCGGCTGGAAAGCAGGCGACAAAATGATGCAGGAAGATTTGGGCGCAGCGCTGGAACTCATCCGCGATAAAGGCCGCGAAGGGTTTTACGCCGGCAAAACAGCCGACGAACTGGTGGCCGAAATGAAAAGCGGGAACGGCCTCATCACCAAAACCGATTTGAAAAACTACCACTCGGTTTGGCGAAAAGCAATCACCGGCAATTATAAAGGTTATAAAATCATCACGATGCCGCCGCCATCCAGCGGCGGGATTGCGTTGCTGCAACTGCTGCGTTCGGTGGAGCCTTTTCCATTAAAACGTTGGGGCTTTAACCAGGATTCGACGGTGCAGGTGATGGTGGAAGCAGAAAGGCGCGTGTATGCCGACCGTTCTAAATACCTCGGCGACCCGGATTTTTTTAAAGTCCCGGTAGATAGTTTGCTTCAGCCTAAATATACCGATGCCAGGATGAAATCGTTTAACTGGAACCAGGCTACGCCAAGCACTGCGATACAGCCAGGAACATTTGTTGGTTACGAAAGCGACCAGACCACACATTTGGTTGTGGTAGATAAAGAAGGAAATGCGGTTTCTATCACCACCACTTTAAACGGTTCTTTCGGTTCGGGCATTGTGGTAAAAGGCGCTGGTTTTTTGCTGAACAACGAAATGGACGATTTCAGCGCTAAGCCTGGCGTGCCAAATATGTTTGGTTTGATAGGCGGGAAGGCCAATTCGATCCAGCCGGGCAAACGCATGTTGTCTTCCATGACGCCAACTATCCTCGAAAAAGACGGCAAACTGTTTATGGTGGTTGGCACGCCGGGCGGTTCTACCATTATCACTTCTGTTTTCCAAACCGTTTTGAATGTGGTGGAGTTCGACCAAAGCAAGCAACGGGCCGTAAGTTCCAAACGCTTCCATCACCAATGGCTGCCCGATGATGTAAAGGCAGAAAAAGATGCTTTGGACGATGCCACCATCCAAAAACTGGAGCGCAAAGGCTATAAAATTATAATTGATGGCCCGATTGGCCGTGTAGATGCAATTTTAAAAACGAAATGGGGCTATTACGAAGGCGGCGCCGATCCGCGCGGCGACGATACCAAGCTGGGCTGGTGATTAGACACACCAAATTTATGCCGATAAAAACAGTATCACCTACACCAGCATCTGTTAAAATATGTTAAGCCGCGGTTTTTGCAGATTAAAACGGTAAATTTGCGTTTTACGCTGTTTTTGCACATGAAGAAGTTGTATGTTGTTTTCGCGTTGATGCTTGCCCTTTCGGCATGTAAAAAAGCGGCCGCAGACAGGACGGCCTATTTTGCGCAAATCGGTATTGACAGTAATAAAATCAGGGCTTACCTCATCGCCAATAAAATACCGATAAAAAAAGTAGGCGATACCATTGGCGTTTATTACCAGGTTTTGGATTCGGGCAATGTGGCCAGTCT
>CAXTKQ010000189.1:0-4388 GCA_964244955.1 uncultured Sphingobacteriaceae bacterium
AAAAAACCAAAATAATATTTTGGAACGCAAGGTAGAAGAACGTACATTTGAACTGGTAGAGACGAACAAAAATTTAAACAAAACCCTTACTGATTTGAAAGAAGCCCAGACACAATTGGTAGAAGCAGAAAAAATGGCTTCGTTGGGGCAGCTTACCGCGGGCATTGCCCATGAGATCAATAACCCGATCAATTTTGTTTCGGCCAATATACAACCCCTGAAACGCGATGTTGACCTGCTGGTGGATGCCATCCAAACGATGGAAAACGTAGGTTTATCAGAAATACCGGTCAGCCAAAAGCAGCAGCAGATTGACGAGTACAAAGAAGAAATTGATTTTGACTACCTGAAATTAGAGATCGGTCAATTGCTGAACGGGATACACGAAGGTGCCTCGCGTACGGCCGAAATTGTAAAAGGGCTGAAAATATTTGCTCGTTTGGACGAGGACGACCTTAAAAAAGCCGATATCAACGAAGGCTTGGCCTCAACGCTGCTGGTTGCCAACAATATCATCGGCAAAAACATCCGGGTAATCAGAAATTTTGGCCAAATCCCGGTGATCGAATGCTTCCCAGGCAAACTAAACCAGGTATTTTTAAACATCATCTCTAATGCGATTTATGCCATTGACGAAAAATTTGGCAAAGAGCCAGGCGGGGTTTTAGAAATAACAACCGCTTGCGATGAAAAATATTTGCTGATTACCATTGCCGATAACGGCACCGGCATGAGCGAAGCGACAAAGAACAAGATATTTGAGCCTTTTTTTACCACCAAAAACGTGGGCGTGGGTACTGGCCTGGGCATGTCCATCGTGTACAACACGATTAAAAAACACCATGGCGAGATTTATATAAATTCGGCCGAAGGCGAAGGGACAACCTTTATATTAAAATTACACCTTATATTTGACGAGTACCTATTAGAAGACTACCAAAGTGAGCAGCACGGATAAAATTAAAGTTTTGTACCTGGACGATGAGCCTGAAAACCTGATCGGTTTTAAAGCTGCATTCAGGTTAAATTATACCATTTTGGTAGCCCTCAACAGTGATGAGGCCCGCCAGCACCTGAAAGAAAACCCGGACATCCGTGTTTTCTTTTGCGACCAGCGCATGCCAGACATCAGCGGTGTTGATTTTTTTGTAGAAATCCAACGCACTTATCCGCTGCCTGTCCGTATCCTGCTGACGGGTTTTACCGATGTAGAATCGGTTATTGATTCGATCAACCGCGGCAATATTTTTCGGTATTTAAGAAAACCTTACCTACAGGAGGATATCATATCTTGTATTGAACAGGCGAACAAGTTTTACATGGTTACTTCCATGCTTTCGGTAAAAAACACAGAGCTGGAAAAGGCCTATAAAGAACTGGAAAAGTTTGCCTATAGCGTATCGCATGACCTCCGCGGGCCGTTGCTGAGCATTATGGGCGCCGCAGATGTGGCGCAATACATTGATAATATTGACGAAATAAAAGAGATGCTGCGGCTGATGGAAAAATCAGTTAAAAAGCTGGACACTTTTATCCTCAACATCCATGATTATTATAGTTTAAAACAAGGCGAACTGCAAATTGAAGAAGTGAACTTTGCAGAGGTTGTAAAAGACCAGGTAGAAAACTTTAAGGTAACTACCAAGATGAAAAATATAAACTTTGTTACAAAAGTAGAACAAGAAGACAAATTCCGGAGTGACACCATGTCGCTTAAAATTATCCTAAGCAACCTTTTGTCCAATGCATTTAAATACCAGCAAAAAGACAAGCCGGACAAATATGTTGAATTGGATGTCAAAGTAAAAAGAGGGACAGCTACCATACAAGTAATTGACAACGGGATAGGCATACAAGATAAATTTGTGGGCGATATTTTTAACATGTTTTTTAGGGCTACGGCAGAAGAAGTTGGATCTGGCATTGGCTTGTACAATGTTAAAGATGCCGTTACAAAAATAGGCGGCCAAATTTCTGTAACTTCTGTTTTTGATGAAGGCACAACATTTGTAATTACGGTTCCAAGTAAATAATAAAATGCAGGACATTACCAACTTTATTATAATTGACGATAGCAAAGAAGATTGTTACCTGATTAAAAAAAGGTTGCAAACATTAAACGGTTCTTTTACTATTCAATCTTTTTTAAGCCCGCACGAAGCTTTTGACTATGTTTTAAATACTGTTGCCACCACCAAAAGCATCATCATCCTGGATATTTACATGCCACTAATGGATGGTTTTGAATTTGTAGAAGGTTTTGAAAACCTGCCAAAAAACATCCAAGACAATTATTTAATTTGTGCACTTACTTCATCCATCAACAAACAATATACCGACAGGATCAGTGCCTACAAATCTGTTAAGTTCTTTTTAGAGAAGCCCCTTAAAACAGAAAGTTTGCTGGATTTGATGGCAAGTTAAACTTGTACAATTGACAGTTGATGCTTTACTTGGATAACAATTAACTTTACAACTATCCAAACAATTATCCAAGATTTACTTTTTTAATCTTACCAACAATTAGTACAATATCTTATTTTACAATTTCAAGCCTTATTTCTTAAAAGTTACCAAAAACATTAAAGGTTTATCTTAATTTGTACAAGAAGATTTGGCCCTGCTTCTTTTATCACTTAAAAATTGATAGGGCCTTGATTTTTAATTTGTACAAGTTGTTGCAATCACCAATTTTATATGGTAAAAGAAGCATGTAAATCTAAATAAGTAAAGTTTAAACAGGCACTAAATTTATACCGGTAAAAGAAGCATGTATCCCTTACATCTGCTATCAAACTTAACCCAACACAAAAAACTTATTGTGTTAAAGCATATTGAATAAGGTTGGCGCCCATTTTCAACGCTTTTAAGCGGCTTTCCTGCGTGTCGCCGGCATATGTTCCAAAATCTTCCCAACCGTTGCCCAGGTCGCATTCGTAAGTATAAAAACAAACCAAACGGCCTTTGTAAATCAGCCCAAAACCTTGCGGCCTTTTACCGTCATGTTCGTGTATTTTGGGCAAGCCATTTGGAAAAGCAAATTTCTGGTGAAAAATGGGATGGTTGGCCGGCAGTTCTACAAAATCCAGTTCGGGGAAAACCTTTTTCATTTGCGGACGGATAAATTCGTTCAGCCCGTAGTTGTCATCAATGTGCAAAAAACCGCCGCCTGTTAAATATTTGTGCAGGTTTTTAACTTCCTGTGCAGAAAAAACAACATTTCCGTGCCCGGTCAAAAACACAAACGGGTAATTGAACAAAGTTTCACTGCCCACTTCTACCACGTCTTCTTCGGGCCTGATATTGGTTTTCAGGTTATCGTTGCAAAATTTAATCAGGTTGGTTAAAGCAGTCCTGTCGCCGTACCAATCGCCGCCGCCATTGTATTTTATTTTGGCAATTTTGTAAGTTGGTTCTGTAAAACTCAACAAAGACAAAAAGCAAATGAGCAGGTATTTTATCATCGGTTTAAAAAGTTGACTTCAAAACAGGCTTCCAGCGCAGCCGTTTCTGTTCTTAAACGGCTGTTGCCTAAAGTTATGGCCTGATATTGGTTTTTTAAAGCGAAATCAATTTCCTGCTGAGAAAAATCGCCTTCCGGGCCAATCAAAATTAAATAGTTTTGCTTTGGCCGCAATGCTTCTTTTATCGGTACTTTTTCGGTGTCCATACAATGTGCCATCCATTTTTGGGCATTTGTTGGCGCGTTTATCAAAGTTGATAAATCAGTCAGTGGGTTTAATTTGGGGTGATATGCTTTAAGCGATTGTTTTACTGCAGAAGTGATTACTTTGTTCAGCCTTTCGTGGTTGATGGTTTTACGTTCTGATCTTTGGCAAAGAATGGGTGTAATCTCGTCTATACCAATTTCGGTTGCTTTTTCTACAAACCATTCCAGCCGTTCGATATTTTTGGTTGGCGCAACGGCCATGTGCAAATAATGGTTTCGCTTGCCAAATTCCTGCTGTGTTTGTAAAATAACAAAACGGGTTTTTTTAGGGTCGGCAGCCGTAATTTTAGCGTGGTAAAAGTTGCCTTTCCCATCAATTACTTCTATTGAATCTTCCTTTTGCAAACGCAATACTTTGCTACAATGCCTGCTTTCTTCCTCATTCAAAAAGCAGTCCTGCGTGTCCAAATCAGGGGCATAAAACAAGTACATGTAACAAAGCAATTAATGGTTATCAATTACATCTTCCTCGTTCAGCAACAATTCCAACTTAACCGATTCAATGTTCTGGTCTGATTTTTTCAAAACGGTAATGTTATAACCATTGGCTTCCTTTTGCTCGCCCACTTCCGGGATTTTGCCAAAAATATCGCCCAGCCAGCCGGAAACAGTATCAAAATCGCCGTCTTCAGGCAGGTCATGCGGCAATTGCCCGTTC
>CAXTKQ010000190.1:0-4387 GCA_964244955.1 uncultured Sphingobacteriaceae bacterium
GGCTAAACCATTTCAAACAATTGATAAATATACGCCTTCAAAATTGCCGATACTTCTTTTATCGATACTTTTTCACCAAGCTCTGCCGCCATCGAGGTTACCGCCTTATCCTCTATCCCGCAGGGGATAATATTTTTAAAATAACCAAGGTCAGGGTTAATGTTGAAAGCCAAGCCGTGCATCGTTACCCAACGGCTGCAGCGCACACCCATTGCACAGATTTTGCGCGCCTTTTGTGGATTAGCGGCATCAAGCCAAACGCCGGTATATCCGGGATAACGTTCGCCTTGGATGCCGTATTCGGCTAAAGTTAAAATTACGGCTTCTTCCAACGTGCGCAGATATAAATGAATATCGGTGAAGAAATTATCCAGATCCAAAATCGGGTAAACCACCAACTGGCCCGGTCCGTGGTAAGTAATATCGCCGCCGCGGTTGATCGGATAAAAGCGCGCCTGCTTTTCTTCCAATTGCTTTTCCGACAATAAAAGGTGTTCTTTTTTGCCGCTTTTGCCTAAGGTGTACACATGCGGGTGCTCACAAAAAATCAGATAATTGGGCGTTGCTGTTTTTATGCCGGTAAAAGAAGCATCGTCTTCGCCGCGTTTGCGGCTTTCGGTTTTGAGCTTTACGGTTGAAGCGAAAAGGGTTTCCTGCCTGTCCCACGCTTCTTTGTAATCAACCAAGCCCCAGTCTTCAAAAATAACATGCTTGTTTTTACTCATATTGAAAGTTGATAGGTTATGGTTAATGGTTCATGGTAAAAGACAAACTGAGCGCGCACTGTTTCTTCCCGCTCCTCGCTCTTGTTTCCTCACGCCTCCTTCGCATAACCGATCATATACTCGTTAAACCGGAAATAATCTACTTCAAACTTCAAATCCAAACCTTCTTTTTTAATTAAAGCGTGCAAATTTCCATTTTCCTGGTAATCAAAATGCTGCAGAAATATGTTGTTGATAAAAGAAACTTCTTTCCGGCCATAACATTTATAAATGGCTTCTTTGGCGCACCAGCAAATGTACAGTTGCATAATCCGGTGTTTGGGTTTGATAAAAGCCAATTCGTCCGGGCGCAAAAACTTCTTTACAATACGTTCTACTTTTTGGTCAACCCGCTCAATATCAATGCCAACCGGTTTGTTTTTGCTGATCATCACGGCGGCATAATCAAAACTATGGCTGAAAGAAATGTGGTAAGGGATTGTGGTAAGGTACGGTTTGCCGTGTTCGTCGGCGCGGCAGTCAATGTATTCTTCCGTGTTCAGCATCTTGCGCAGCAAAACCCGCGTGCCCAGCCAGTGCAAATACCGTTTGCTGTTGCTTAACTTTTGCAGGTACGATTGCTCTTCTTCGTCCAGTTGCAGTTGTTGGTACAGCTCTTCGGCGTTTTCTTCGATCTTCCAAAGGGCAATTTCGGTGTCATTATCCACCTTTTTACGATAAGCAATCCCCATGAAGTAAAGTTGCAAAAAGGATGGCAATATATTTTAAATAATTCTAATTTAGGTTCTGCATCTTCGCACACTATGATCCTATCAGACAAATTGATTTTACAGGAAATTGAAAAAGGGACGATCATTATCGAACCTTTTGACCCCGCTTGCCTCGGCACCAATTCTTACGATGTCCACCTGGGAAAATACCTGGCTACTTACCGCAACCGTGTTTTGGATGCAAAACAGCACAACGAGATTGATCATTTCGAGATCCCGAAAGAAGGCTTTTTGCTTCAGCCCAACACTTTATATCTCGGCGTAACCGTAGAATATACCGAAACGCACCGCCATGTCCCATTTTTGGAGGGTAAAAGCAGTACGGGCCGTTTGGGGATTGATATCCATGCCACGGCCGGCAAAGGCGATGTTGGCTTTTGCAATACCTGGACGCTGGAAATCTCGGTAACGCAACCGGTCCGTATTTATGCGGGAATGCCAATTGGCCAATTGATTTATTTTGTGGTGGAAGGCGAAATTGAAATGTTGTACAACACCAAAGCCAACGCCAAATACAGCAAACCAACCACGCGCCCGGTTGAAAGCATGATGTGGAAAAACAGCTTTTAGGTTTGTAATTTAACTTTTACGATAAACTATTTGGCAGCAAAACCAGTTATGTTTATTACCTTGTTTCCTGTTTTCTAACCCTATGAAATTTAAGCGCTTAATCCTTGTTTCCCTGCTGTTTTTATCGGCAGGTTTTGTTGGTTTTATTGCCAGGCAGGATGATGACCCTTTAAAAAAGATCCTCACCCAACTGCAAAAACTGACCGACAACTATCCAACCGAAAAAGTTTACCTGCAATTGGATAAGCCGTATTACGCCATCGGTGATATCATTTATTTTAAAGCTTACACAACCGTTGGCAGCAAACACCAGCCTTCAGCTTTGAGCAAGATTTTGTATGTTGATTTGATCAATGAAAAAGATTCCATCAAACAATCTTTGCGTTTGCCATTGACGGCCGGTTTAAGTATAGGCAATTTTACTTTGGCCGATACCTTGCACGAAGGCAACTACCGCATCCGCGCGTACACGCGGTACATGCGCAACTTTGGCGAAGATTACTTTTTTGATAAAACCATCAGCATTGGCAACGCCATCAGCAATACTGTTTTTACCAGTGTAAATTATAAGTTCTCGAACGAAAATGGTGTGCAGCGCATCAATGCCATTATCCATTATGCCGATCTGGACAACCATCCTTATACCAACCGGCCGGTTACTTACAACGCGCAACTGGATTTTCGGACGGTTTTGAAAGGAAAAGGCGTAACCGATGCAGATGGAAACTTGAACATCACGTTCAGCAACACGCAGCCGGAATTGTATAAATCGGGTTTGATCACCACCGGCATCACGATGGAGGATAAAAAAACAGTGGTAAAAACAGTACCGGTTAAAGCAACTTCCAGCGATGTAGATGTGCAGTTTTTTCCCGAAAGCGGCGATCTGGTCAACGGCATCCGCAGCAAAGTTGCCTTTAAAGCGGTTGGTGCCGATGGTTTGGGCGTGGCCGTTAAAGGCAGCATTTTTAACAGTGATAAAGTTGAAACCGCCAAAATCAACACACAGCATTTGGGAATGGGCATTTTTGCCATGATCCCTGAAAGCGGCAAAACTTATACTGCCCGGGTTACTTTTCCGGATGGTTCGGAGAAGAGCTTTGACCTGCCGAAAGCTTCCGAACAGGGCTTTAACCTCAGCATCAACAATGCTGATCCTGAATTTATCAACCTGCGCATTTCTGTCAGCAACGAAACTTTTAAGCAAAAGCAAAACACGGATATTATGGTGGTTGGCCAATCGGGTGGCGAGGCTTATTACACAGCCAAAAGCAAGCTGGAAAGCCAGTCGTTTTCGGCACGCATCCCGAAAAGCCGTTTTCCTTCGGGGATTGCCCAGTTTACACTGTTTACACAGGAAGGCGAGCCTTTGAACGAGCGCATCGTTTTTATCCAAAACCCTGATCTGTTAAATATTGCGGTTGCTTCGCCCGAAACAACTTCGCCCCGGCAAAAAACCGAGGTTAATTTTACTGCTATAAACAAAGCAAAAGCGCCGGTTGTGGGCAGTTTTTCGGTTTCGGTAACGGATGAAACGAAAGTTCCGGTAGATGAAAATAAAGAAAACACGATCATCTCCAATTTACTGCTTACATCTGATATAAAAGGCTATGTAGAACAGCCGGGCTATTATTTTAACCAGGTAAACGAAAAAACCCAGGCCGAGCTGGATGTTTTGATGCTGACGCAAGGTTACCGCCGTTTTGCCTGGCGCATGATTTTGGGCAACAGTTTTCCGCAGCTTACCTTTCAGCCCGAACAATCCATGCTAATTTCGGGCACGGTAAAAACGCTGGGCGGCAAACCGGTTGCAAAGGGCAAGGTTACTTTGTTTACCACTTCAAAAGGTGCGTTTTTACTGGATACGGTTACGGATGCAAACGGAAAGTTTAGGTTTGACGGGCTGCTTTTTCCGGACAGCATTCGCTTTGTGATCCAGGCGCGCGGCACAAACGGAAAGAAAAACGTAGAGGTTACTTTAGATCAGGTTCCGCCGCAGTTGGTTACCAAAAACAAAAACGCGCCCGATGTTACCGTTAATGTAAATACCGAACTGGCCGGCTACCTGCGCAACAGCAAAGCACAATACGACGACCTGCGCAAATACGGCTTGGCCAACCGGACGATTGTTTTAAAAGAAGTAACCATTTCGGAGAAAAAAGCACCGCTTAAAAACTCGTCTAACCTGAATGGCGCGGGCAATGCGGACCAGATTATACGAAGCGATGATTATCATTTCAGCGATTATCCAACTATTGACCAAGCTTTGCAAGGGCGGCTGCTGGGTGTTATCTTTCGCAACGGCATCGCTTATTCTACCCG
>CAXTKQ010000191.1:0-894 GCA_964244955.1 uncultured Sphingobacteriaceae bacterium
TGGTTTGGTAGATGAGATATTTAATGCCGTGTTGTTTTTGCTGATGGGTTTTGAAATGCTGGTCGTTAAAATTACGTTGCCGATCGTAAACGTTGGCCTGGCCATGATTTTTGCCGTACTTTTTGCCCGCTGGGTTTCGGTACTTTTTCCAGTCTGGCTTTTAAAAGGCAGGATAAAGTTCGAAAAAAACGCCGTAACGATACTTACCTGGGGCGGGTTGCGTGGTGCCTTGTCCGTCGCGCTGGCCTTGTCTATTCCTACAGCAATGCACAAAAACGAATTCGTGCTGATCACTTACATCATTGTGGTCTTCTCGATTATGATTCAGGGGTTGACGATTGGCAAGTTGAGCTATCGGTTGCGGTAAGGATATATTCGGTGAAAATCTTCAATCCCCAATACTTCTTTTACCACACCAATTTTTGCCTGGTAAAAGAAGCATCAACTCAAACTTAAACACCAACCGCAGGCAGTTCAAAATAAAAGCGGCTGCCTTCGCCCACTTCGCTTTCTACGCCAATTTGGCCGCCTTGTGCGCCGATAAAATCTTTAGAGATCGCCAAGCCTAAACCCGAGCCAGATTTGTTTTGCCCATCTGTTGGCACCTGGAAATAGCGGTCGAACAGGCGTTCTTTGTATTTTGCTTCAATGCCTTTGCCAAAATCTTTTACCGAAAACTCGATCATCTTGCCAACCGGCGCAACCCGGACCTGGATTTTTGATTTTGCCGGGCTGTAACGCAACGCATTCGACAAAAAGTTGATCAGCACCCAAGCCGTTTTTTCCACATCGGCATGGATATCGGGCAGCTTTGCCGGGATCAATTGTTCAATCACAACGCCTTTTTGCTGCGCCTCAAACTGGATTGCTTTGATGGCATATTGCACAATTTGT
>CAXTKQ010000191.1:904-2592 GCA_964244955.1 uncultured Sphingobacteriaceae bacterium
CCGGCTGTGTCGGGATAAAATTCAATTGGATGTTGCCGGTTTCAATTTGCGAAAGGTCCAGCAGTTCGTACGTGATTTTCAGCAAACGCTCGCTGTCTTCGTTGATGTGCTGCACCAATTGTTCCTGCTCTTTGTTCAGCGTGCCGATACGGTTGTCGGCCAGCAGTTTCAAACTCATCTTAATGGCCGAAATTGGTGTTTTCAACTCGTGCGAAATCGTAGCGATAAAATTAGTTTTGGCTTCGTCGCGTTCTTTAAACTCGGTGATGTTGCGCAAAATATAAACCTTGCCGGCCGATTTATTGGCAAAAGTTAACGTTTCGTTAATGTCGTTGTCTATATTCGGAACGGTGATTTCGCTAACTTCTAATTGGAAATGCGAATCTTTTCCGTCAACTACAATTTTAAACGGTTTTCCAGCCTTTGCATCGTCAATAATGGATTTAAACAAATCATTGTTTTTGGTGATCTCGGCAACCGATTTTCCTTCCAGCTTTTGATCGTTTAGGTTTAAAATATTTTTGGCCGCCGTGTTGATGAACAGCACTTCCTGCTTCTCGTTTACACCGATAATGGCATCGTGCATTTGTTCGATGATGGTTTCGATACGTTGCTTTTCCGACATTATTTTCGACAGATTGCTGTTTTCCCACTCGTTCAACCGGGCAGCCATAGCGTTAAATTCGTTGGCCACTTCCGCAAACTCGTCCCTTTTTTCAAAATGGATGCGCTGGTTATAATTTTTCCGGCTGATTTCGCGGATACCTTCCAGCAACGTATTTAAAGAGTTGGCAATAAAACCGGGGAAATTTACGCTGAAACTGAACAGCACCAAAAAGGTAAACGTGCCGGCCAAACCCAAAAACAAAGTTGCTTTATTAACCGATGCCTGTGCCTGGTCGTTCTTACGGACAATCGCTTTCATGTTCAAAATTTCAATGGTGCGCAAACTTCTCCTTGCATTTTTTTCGGCATCTTGTTGTTGTGCAATTGGTGCCGAAGTGTTTTTTAATCCGGTAAAAGAAGCACGCAGGTTTTTTACTGCTTCGGCTTCGCCAACTTCGGTGATGTTGTTTTCTTCGCGGATTAATTGCTGGTCAAAAGCGGTTTGTGCCGAAGCATTTAGCGGCAACGTGTTTTCATCTAAAACCGAACGCATTTCGCGCGCAAAGTTCAGCGTTTCGTAATTGTCCTTTAAAATTACTTTGGCACTGTTGGAAATTTCGTTAATGTAGAAGATGGAAACGGTGCCAAAAAAAAGCACAACGATAAACAAAAAGCCGAAGCCTAAACGGAGTTTATTTTTTACTTTCATGATAGTATCACTAAATCGGTTTCAGAAACGGCCAGCTTTTTAAGCAGCTCGTTAAATGCGGTGGTTTTTAAAATTACCTGGAATAAATTGATATGTGGTTTGCCGATGCAAATGGTGGTAACTTCCCGTTCTTCGGCTATTTGCACAATGGTTTGCGAGACATCGTCGCTTTTTACTTTTAAAACTTCGGCCCCAAGTTCTGTTGCCAGTTTAAAATTGTTGATGAGGTGGCGTTGCTTGTCCAACTTGATCTTGTCTAAACTCTCACTGCTGCTTTGCACGTAAAGCACAATCCAACCCGAACGGTAATAGGAGGCCAGCCGCGCCGTTTTTCGGATCACAATCTTGGCCGTTTCTGCGTTTGTGGAGATAC
>CAXTKQ010000191.1:2602-4291 GCA_964244955.1 uncultured Sphingobacteriaceae bacterium
GGCCAGGAATTTTTCGGAACGAAGCTTAATTTGTTTCGGAACCTCGATCGCAATTTTCCGTTCCAAATGATGCGCTACTTCTTTTAAGGCCAGTTCCCGCAACTGCAAAATCCGGTCGGGCTGAAAGAAGTTTTGCAAGGCCAGGTTGATCTTGTTTTCTTTATAGATTTTGCCCTCTTTCAACCGGGCGATCAGTTCGTCGGCCGTTAAATCAATGTTGACGATTTCATCCGTCAGTTCCAGTATCTTGTCCGGGATCCGTTCGGTGATCGCAACACCGGTTATCGCTTCCACTTCTTCATTAATGCTTTCTAAATGCTGGATGTTTACGGCAGAAATCACGCTGATGCCAGCTTCCAGAATATCCAGCACATCCTGCCAGCGCTTGCTGTTTTTACTGCCCTCAATATTGGAATGGGCGAGTTCATCCACAATCACCACTTCCGGATGGCGGTTTAAAATTGCCTGTAAATTCATTTCTTCCAGCTCTTTGCCTTTGTAAAAAACTTTCCGTTTGGGGATAACGGGCAAGCCAGCCAGCAAACTGTGCGTTTCGGCGCGGTTATGTGTTTCGATGTAACCGATCTGCATATCAATACCGTTTTTGATCAACGAATGTGCCTCTTGCAACATGCGGAAAGTTTTGCCCACACCGGCACTCATGCCAATGTAGATTTTAAACTTGCCGCGGCGCGATTTTTTGACCAGTTCGATAAAATCCCTGACCGAAGTATCCGGTTGTTTTTCCTCTGCCAAAATAAATTCCTCTATTTAAATATTTAATTATCAATAACTAAACTGCGCCCAACTGCCGCTTTTATTATAAAAACACGTTGTGGCTGCCAGGCGTACCTGCTAATTTTTGTACGATAAAAGAAGCATGTGTTTGTTCTTACTACATGCACATATCACCCGTTGCTGTTTTGGCCGAATGCTTCTTTTACTATAAAAATGTTATCGGTGCTTAATCAAATTATAAAGTTTTTAAAACGCTATCGCAAAACTTGTGGTAATAAGCGGGCTGGTGTTAACTAACCCGCCGCCGCGTTGCATAAATATGGGGTTTTTACTGTCATATATTTTTCCTTCTATCCGGATGAGGGCGTTTTTTAAAGGTGCGTAATCCAAGTTGGCCGAGTAGCCGGTAGTTGTAAAACCTTTTGGCGCGCCCACAGCAATCAGTACATTGTTTTTGTCCTGGTAATACTCGATCCGGCCGGCCATAGCCCATTTGTCTGTAAATTGGTAACGGGCAATTGCAACCGGCAAAAATACCTGGTAGTAATTTGTGCTTCCTTTAAATTGCTGCTGGATGCCATAATCCAAGCCTGCGGTAATGCCAAAGGCTTTGGTAAGCTGAAAAATCCCGTAAAAATCATTATAAAACCTTCGGACACGAATTGAATCGGCACCTTCTGTTCCCAAATAATTGCTGTAGTTTAAACTGATTTTATCATTTGGTTTCCAGGTTATTTCGAAACCACCGGCAGGCTGGCTGTTGTCTGTTTCCCGGTTGATGCGCTGCCAGCCGTTTAGATACAAGCCAACCAAGGTTAATTTATTGTCTTTTGAAGTGTAAGTAAGCTTTGCGCCCGATTCGTAATAAGGCGTGTTGTCCGACAAAATGTTGCGGGTCAAAGTCCAATCATCTTTGGAAACTGCACTTTCAAAACCGATATGCGAAGAAAA
>CAXTKQ010000192.1:0-4111 GCA_964244955.1 uncultured Sphingobacteriaceae bacterium
CCATTAAATAAAACACAATGAATGAAATAATGAGGATGCCAAAAAACCGGAAGTAAGATTTTAGTTTTTGAAAAGCCAGGTTGAGGTTGATCTGGTCGCCGTATTCAAAACCTTTTTTTATCGCGACGCCAAATTGGTACAAGTACAAAGAAGGTATAAAAATAAGCACGCCAAACAGAAAGTACATAAAACTTAAACCACTGCTCAAGGCTTTCGGATCAAGGCCGGTGCCATAAGTTTGCTGCAATTTGCCCACCACCGAACCAACCGAAAACGCACTGACGATGGTTAAAACACTGAAAACAAAACCGGTGCTCCCTAAAAAGTTGGCCCATTTTCCGGCTTCGCGCATGTAGGCTTCTGCTTCAAAAGTAACCAGCATTTCGCTTGCTTCGCCTGTTGCTTCTGTATTTTCTTCCATTTTTGAAATTTAAATTACGGTAAATATTTTATCTTCTAAAACAATACTGTTTTTACCCTATAAAAGTTTGCCTTGCATAATCAATATCGCAATAGAAAAATAAATAACCAAACCGGTTACATCCACCAAAGTTGCCACAAAAGGTGCCGATGAAGTTGCCGGGTCGGCACCTAACCTTTTAAGCAGTAAAGGAAGCATGGAACCGGCCAATGATCCCCATAAGACTACACCAACTAAGGAAAACCCAACGGTAAAAGCTACCAGCAACCAGTGCGGGCCGTAAATATCTGTAAAAAACGTCCATACATAAATCCTGAAAAAACCAATCAAACCAAGCGTTGCGCCAAGCAATAAACCCGATAAAATTTCCCGACGCATCACCCTCCACCAACTGGCTACCGTAACTTCGCCCAAAGCCATCGCCTGGATAATTAAAGTTGATGCCTGAGAACCACTATTGCCGCCACTCGACATAATTAATGGTACAAATAAGGCAAGTACAATAGCGTTTTTCATCAGGTCTTCATAATGGCCCATTGCTGTTGCCGTTAGCATTTCGCTTAAAAACAACACGATAAGCCAACTTCCACGTTTTTTTACCAGTTTTAACAAAGGCATATCCAGGTACGGCTCGTCCAAAGCTTCTGTACCACCAATTTTCTGGATATCTTCAGTATATTCTTCGTTCGCGATCCACAAAATATCATCTACGGTAACAATACCCAGCAAAATATCGTCCTGGTCGGTTACGGGCAAAGCCACGCGGTTGTTCATCCGGAAAACGTTGATGGCTTCTTCCTGCGGGTCGTGTACATGGAGCGAGATCAACCGGTCGTCCATCAGTTCGCTGATTGGGGTTGAAGGGTCAACCAGCAAAATATCGCGGATACGGATATCGTCCAGTAAAACGCCGTCGTCGTCAATTACATAAATCACGTCAATCGTTTCCGAATTTTTACCGTAACGCCTGATGTGGGCCAACACACGGTTTACATCCCAGCCTTTTTTAACGGCAATATAATCCGGCGTCATCAAACGGCCAATGCTGTCTTCCTCGTAACCCAACAACGCCAAAGCTTCTTTTCTTTCGGCCGGAGGAAGCAAAATGATCAGTTTTTTTACCGCATCGCCATGCAGTTCGCTAAATAACGCCGTTCGGTCATCCGGAGGAAGTTCGGTTATCAGTTCGGTAACTTTTGGCCCGGAAAGCTTTTTAATGATCCTTTCCTGAGTCGGGAAATCTAAAATCCGAAAAACATTGACCGCCCGGTTGATGGATAATGTTTCGATAAAAGTAGCTGCCTGTTCGGGGTATTCGTCAATCAAATGTTCTACATCCGATATGTTCAGATCGTCCAGGTATTCTTTCAACTGCTGCTCTTTGCCGTTTTCCAGCAGCGCTTCAATTTCCGCTATGTTTTCTTCCATAGTAATAATGTTTATTTTGATGACCTTCGGAAACCGTCGGCAAAAATCGTTTAATTTTTTGAATTAAAGCGGTTGTTTTACTGCTATATTTGCCGCAAATTTCAGCACAGCTTTTAAAACCGGTTGTACGTATGGCAATGCTGTTTTTACACGATAAAAAATTAATAAAAATATGGGGTTACAATGCGGAATTGTAGGATTGCCTAACGTAGGGAAATCAACGTTGTTTAACTGTTTGTCCAATGCCAAGGCACAGGCGGCCAACTTTCCTTTTTGCACCATCGAACCGAACGTTGGCGTAATTACCGTGCCGGACGAACGCATTACAAAATTAGCAGAACTGGTTAACCCTCAGCGTGTTGTGCCGAACGTAATCGAAATAGTTGACATCGCTGGCCTGGTAAAAGGCGCCAGCAAAGGCGAAGGTTTAGGCAACCAGTTTTTGGGAAATATCCGCGCTACCAACGCCATTATTCATGTGCTGCGTTGTTTTGATGACGACAACGTAATCCATGTGGATGGCTCTGTTGACCCGATCCGCGATAAAGAAATTATTGATACCGAACTGCAGTTGAAGGATTTGGAATCCACCGAAAAAAAACTGCAAAAAGTAGAACGCGCCGCTAAAACCGGTGATAAAGAAGCCAAAAAAGCTTTCGAGGTTTTAGGCATGTTTAAACAGCATTTGCAGGCCGGGAAATCGGCACGGACAGCGCCAGTTGCCCCGGAAGATTTGGAATATGTAGAAGATTTGTTTTTGCTGACGCTGAAACCGGTGCTGTACGTTTGCAATGTGGACGAAGCTTCAGTTACCAAAGGAAACGCTTATGTTGAAAAAGTGAAAGCAGCCGTTGCTGAGGAAAACGCCGAAGTGCTGGTGATTTCGGCACAAATAGAATCAGAAATTGCGCAATTGGAAAGCTACGACGAGCGGCAAATGTTCCTGGAAGATTTGGGCCTGGCTACTTCCGGCGTTAACTTGATGATTAAAGCCGCTTACCGTTTGCTAAAACTGGCCACCTATTTTACGGCTGGCGTACAGGAAGTTCGCGCTTGGACGATTACGCAAGGTTTTACCGCACCGCAAGCCGCCGGCGTAATCCATACCGATTTTGAAAAAGGTTTTATCCGTGCCGAAGTAATTAAATACGAAGATTTTGTAAAATTAGGCTCAGAAGCGGCCTGCAAAGAAGCCGGAAAATTGAGCGTGGAAGGCAAAACTTATATTGTGCAGGACGGCGATATCATGCACTTCCGCTTTAATGTGTAAGGTTTTTGTTTAGGTTGAAGTGATTTTGCCGATACTGTTTTTATGCCGGTAAAAACAGTATCGGGATAAAAATCAATTGACCACCACCGGAAAACCGTTCTTCGTCCAGTTTAATTTTTCGATCCTTAACTTTTGTTTGTAATTGTCGTTGGTATCGTAGCCAAAATAAATGAGGTAATCAACGCCGTCGAAATTGCAAACCGCGTTGTGGCCAACCGCAACCCAGGAATCGTCGCCTTCGCGCACCAATGTTGCGCCGCCATTGTCCATCGGGCTTCCATCCTGTCCCACATAACCGCCATTGATGGTTTTTGACCGGCCAACCACAATTTTATAATTGCTGCTACCAGCGCGGCAGCAATAATCTTCGGAGGCAAAAAGGTAATAATAGCCGTTCTTTTTATACACAAAAGCAGCTTCCATGGCATTGTTTGTCGGGCCCATTTCGTAAGTCCGGCTTGCAAAAGCGCTGTTCCTGCTGCCAATGATGGGCGCAGTGTCCGGGTCTTCGGCCACACTTAAACCATCGGCATTCAACTTCACCATTTTAATGCCCTGCCAAAAAGAACCGAAAGCGAGGTACGGGTTTCCCTGATCGTCTAAACTTAAATTCGGGTCGAGCGCGTTCCATTTGCTTATATTTTGGCTGGATTTAAACAATAGGCCGTGGTCTTCCCACTGGTAATTCGCATCCGATCGATCCAAAGTTGTGTTGGTTGCCACGCCAATTAAAGATTCGTTTCGCCCCATCAACGAGGCACAATAAAACAAATAATATTTTCCGTTGAAGTAAGAAATATCGGGTGCCCATAAATCGCCTGCAAATTCTGGTATTTCTTTATAAACCCAAGCCGGGATTTTATCAAAAACTGCCGGTTGCGGTTTCCAGTCTTTCATATCTTTTGAAACCCATTCTACCAGCCCGCCGCCCGTTCCAAACAGGTGGTAAGTCCCATTTTGGCGGATCATGCAGGGGTCAATAATCGGTGTAT
>CAXTKQ010000193.1:0-2471 GCA_964244955.1 uncultured Sphingobacteriaceae bacterium
AAGCCAGACTTCTTACTTGGTGCGTACCAACGGACAGGAATTAAACCCGCAGGTTTTGTACGATTTGCATATTGACCCTTCACACGGACAAGTTAATGCCACCGATTTGGAATGGATTATGCCGCGTGCAAGTGTTCCAAATTTAAAATCATATTCCAACATCACTTACATTGCGCCTTACATACAACCTGCTGGTCAGGCCGATTTGCAGGTTTTTCCGCACAATACCAAACTGAAATGGAACGTAGATAATTATGGCCCGATCATCATCCCGAAAAAAGGCTGGACGGTTACGTTGGATTCGACCAATTATCTGATTTACGAGCGCGCCATCAAACTATACGAAAACAACAAGCTGGAAAAACGCGGCAACGATATTTTCATCAACGGAACGAAAACCAACCAGTACACCTTCAAAATGGATTATTACTGGATGATGGGCGATAACCGCCACAACTCGTTAGACAGCCGTTTTTGGGGTTTTGTTCCCGAAGACCACATTGTCGGCAAAGCTTTATTTGTGTGGATGAGCTGGGACGAGAATGCTTCTTTTATGCACAAAATTCGGTGGAGCAGGTTGTTTATGGGGATTAAGTAGATGCTTCTTTTATCGGTATAAAATTTGGAAGGTGTGATTGGATAGGTTGCACCTTTTTTATATTTTGTAGTCTGCCAAAACTCGTTTTATCATTCTAATTTTTTTATATATAAAAGAAGCATTAATAAATATGTGGTATAAGGATTATAAATTCTTATACCACAGGACGGGTTTAAAAATCTCTACCAGGAGAAGTTACTTTAGTCGTTTTCGTCTAACTTAAAAATGCCATTTACTGTAGTGTAAAACACATTGGAAATTTTTAGTGATAACATTGTTGATGGTATATAACGGTTCAACTCTGTAGAATTTATTGTTTGCCGTGACACACCAATTGCTTACGTAAGGTCTTGTTGTGTCATATTCAACTTAGCTCTTTCAACTTTAATTAATATCTTCATTTCTTTCGCCACGTTTTAATAAAAAGAAAAAAATGTTGAACATTATTAGCATACAAATAATTAATTCTTGACCTTTCAATTCCATAGGTTCGCTTGCAAATAAATATTGAAAAAAAGGAATTATGAATGTATAAATTATAGAAAAAAGGAGAGAGCCAGCAAGTGCTTTATATTTAATAAATACGACACGTTCATCTTCAATTTTGTCTCTTGAAAAAGAATAAATGAAAAGTTCAATAATGAAAAGAATGGTAAAGCATTTATGAGAAAGTTGTGTTTGTAATTGTGGAAAGTAATATTTAATCAATAGTAGGACGATAAGCGTAAGCAAAATTAAATAACCGGAAACTTTCTTAAATATATATGTAAAGAGAGGGGTTTTTGAACGAATATTGTAGATCTTGTTTTCCATAATATCAAGTTTAATTTACTATTTGAAAATAAAATAATGTTTTATTAAATAAAAAAGCCGGTCTCTTTTATGAAGAAACCGGTCTTATTGAAGCATAATAAGTTAATCAGATAACAATTTGTAAACTGCATAATAAACGGAACCTCCCACAGCACCACCCACAATTGCGCTACCATAAGCAATTTGGCCACCACCTGGTTCAATATTTAGCACCCAAGTTGTTGCTGCAGCTCCTGCTCCACCAGCCACATCACTGGCTCCAAAATTTCTCCAGCTCCAATCTACTGCTAATGTTTTTAATGCTTGAGTTGAAAGTCTTGTATCATTTGTATTTTTAGAATTCAATAAAGTTATCCACTTATCGAAGTTATCATTCCAATATTGCATTGTACTTTTTGCAATAGAGGTTGACACGTATATTAAAGGTAATTCTTTGTCTGTAAGGTTGTTTTTTGCAGAAACTTCAAGTTTGCCAATTTCTGCTATTGCTTGACTAACATTTAAGCTTTCATTCAACATGATTGTACCTAACTTATCAAGTGTAGCTTTTTGATTAACTGATAAATGCGCTGCTAAAGAATCGGAATACAACGCGATAGATTTAGATGTCGAGGTTGAGTTAATTTGTACTGATTTCTTAGCGGCAAGTAAATTAATTTGATTCGACATTACCGAGTTAATCGCATTACGTGCCTTTAAATCAACCGCTTTTCTTTCTAAGTCATTTAATAAAGAAGTTTTTACAAATTCAAAAATAGATTGTTTATTAGTGAAATTAATTTGATTATTTTCCTTCACAGTTCTTAGTACGTTATACATGCTATCCAAGCCTCGATTATGTTGAACACCAATTATGGTGTAATCAGCAATACTAATCTTTTTTACTTGAATGTTGTCCGGAGAAACCGTGTTTCCTGTCTTACAAGAAGATATTGCAAAAGTCATTGCAACAGATAAAATAACTGAGCTCGAAAATAACTGTGTTATTTTGGATAGCGGGTTAAGTAGAATTTTTCTCATTTTTTAGTTTAATTATTACTTTAATTTATAAGCGCAATAT
>CAXTKQ010000193.1:2481-4105 GCA_964244955.1 uncultured Sphingobacteriaceae bacterium
CATCGTAAAAGATAATTCATAGTTTAATAACTTTTTTGGGCTTTAGATTTAAAGTTTAGTGCTACTAATAACTTAAAATTAACTCAATATTTCTAAGTCCAACTTCTCCGCCAACTCATTTAAATCCTCCACAACCGCATCAACCACCATATATTATCATTGTTATGCAAACTTGAAATGAGTCAATTTAGGCGGATTTTTCCAAGAATTTAATTTTTTCTTCCAGTAAATCATAACCTCTTTGCATCCTTAACCAAAAATCTGCATTTCCTCCAAAAACCGTTTCGATACGTAAAGCAATATTCGGCGTTATCGCGCCTTTTCCATTCACTATTTTAGACAAAGTTAACCTTGAGACGGCAAGTAAATCAGCAGCTTCCCCAATACTCAGCCTGTTCGCTTTGATCACATCCTCCTTTAAAATTATACCCGGATGTATGTTTGTTTCAATCGCTCTTTCTATTTTAATCAATATCAATGTGTGTCTAAATAGCCTAAATCAAAAGCATATCCATCTTCAAACCTGAAAATGATACGCCAGTTGCCCGAAATATCTAACGACCAAAAACTTTTAAGATTGCCTTTTAACGGATGTGGCCTTAAATGCTTAAACGTTTCGAGGTCTTTCGGCACCTCTTCTAAATAATGGATTATGTTTAATACTCTACCAATTTTCATTTAAATCTTGAACAAGCACATCCACCAAAGGAATACCATTTACTTTTCCTTCCAGTTCCGCTTCCTACCGCACCTGCCCATCACCCCGCACAACCCATTTCTCCGTAACCAGTTTTTCTAAAGCAAACGGGCCGCGCGCATGTAGTTTTTGGGTAGAGATACCAATTTCGGCGCCCAGGCCAAACTCGCTGCCGTCGGTAAAACGGGTGGAAGCGTTGGCGTAAACGGCTGCGGCATCCACGTCGTTTAAAAAAGCTTCGCACAGGTTTTGGTCTTGCGAAACAATGGCTTCCGAATGTTTGGAGGAATACTTTTCGATGTGCTCCAGCGCTTCTTCGTAACCGGATACTGTTTTTACCGAGCATTTATAGTCGAGAAACTCGCGGCCAAAATCTTCCGGTTTTGCTTGCTGCAAATATGGATAATTGTTGTTTTTAAGGATCGCATAAGCGCGTTCGTCCGCAAAAATCTCTACCTGAAATTCTTCTAATTGCAATACTGTTTTTAGCAGTAGTTTTTCGGCAATGCTTTCATCCACCAAAATCGTATCTAGCGCATTGCAAACAGACGGGCGCGAAACCTTGGCATTTACCACAATGGCAGCGGCTTTTTCCAGGTCGGCTGTTTGTTCAACATAGGTATGGCAAACGCCGGCGCCGGTTTCGATGACCGGAACTTTGGCATGTTCGCGCACATAATTGATCAATTGTTGCGAACCGCGCGGAATGATGACATCAATGTATTTTACGGCCGTGAGCATTTCCATAATGAACTTGCGGTCGGTTGGCAAAAGCTGTACGATGTTTTGATCCAGGCCGAAACCTTCCAGCACTTTTCGGATCAACGATACTAAAAAAACATTGGTAAAAGAAGCATCGGTTCCGCCACGCAGCACGCAAACATTGCCCGAACGGATGCACAAGGCGGCAACATCAATGGTTACGTT
>CAXTKQ010000194.1:0-4039 GCA_964244955.1 uncultured Sphingobacteriaceae bacterium
GAGCCCATTTATGCCCAATGGTTTTGCCGGTGTGATGAAAGGCGTTTCGGGCGTATTTTTTGCTTATATTGGTTTTGATGCGATTTCTACAACCGCCGAAGAATGCGAAAACCCGCAGCGCGATTTGCCACGCGGCATGATCTATTCGCTGATTATTTGTACCGTTTTATACATTTTAATTGCGCTGGTGCTAACCGGAATGGTGAATTACAAGGAGTTGCAGGTAGAAGACCCGCTGGCTTTTGTTTTCGCACGCATCGGTTTAAAAAACATCAGTTATGTCATTTCCATCAGCGCGGTTATTGCAACAGCAAGTGTTTTGCTGATTTTCCAGATGGGACAGCCGCGCATTTGGATGAGCATGAGCCGCGACGGGTTGCTGCCGAAAGCTTTTTCGCGCATCCATCCAAAATACCAAACGCCTTCTTTTGCAACGATAGTTACTGGTTTTGTGGTAGCTGTTCCGGCTTTGTTTTTGAATTTGACGGAAGTAACGGATTTAACCAGCATCGGAACTTTGTTTGCTTTTGTGCTGGTTTGCGGCGGCGTTTTGCTGCTGCCAAAAGAAGACAAAGCATCGGAAGGCGAACATAAAAAGTTCAAAATCCCTTATGTCAACTCCAAATACATTGTGCCGGTTTTGTTTTTGGTTGGGTTGGTGGTGATGTGGAAACCGTTTGTCGCCCTGTTCCATAACACCGGCGATCATGATAAATTACCGTATTTTCTGTTTATCGGGCTTTCTGCCGTCATCACTGTTTTGTCGTTCCTTAAAAATTTGTCGCTGATCCCGGTTTTAGGTTTGATAAGCTGTTTTTATTTAATGACCGAACTGGGCTACACCAACTGGTTGCGGTTTTTGATCTGGCTGGTCATCGGTTTGGTTATTTATTTTACGTACAGCTATCGGCACAGTAAATTAAACGCGGCAGTATAAATTGGCCAATGCTTCTTTTACCACCCAAATTTTAATGTGGTAAAAGAAGCATCGGCATTCAATGGATTTGTATCCTTTTGATGTTGACAGGTTCTGCTTCGGCCAGTAAAAGCGGAACTTTTTCTACCGTTACAAAACTTAGGTCGAGGCCAAAACCGCGTTCTTCGGATAAACTCAGTTCTTTCAAAATCAAATAATATTCCATCGTAAAATGCTCATAAAAAGAAAGGTTGTGCGACCTGGAAAGGATTTTCTCCAACACAATAAACCTAAAGTCGCCTACAATTTTGTGCCGGTTTAACGAGATGTATTTGCTGGTAATGTCAGCTTCTCCGTTTTTAACCAAATCTTCCACCACTTTTCTAAACAAAATATTGATGCGCTGCTCTACCCGGAAACCCAGTTTAAAATCAATCCGGATCAATTTTCCCGGCACCAAAAATTCCACTTTGTAATCGCACATGTGGGGTTCGTCCATCACATCAACATGCACCAGCCAATAAATATCCGCACGCTTTGGCTGTTTTTGCAGAATGGAATAAATGATCTTGGATTCGATTTCGGAACTAAAATTGGCACTGGTGAGATAAACCAGTTGCGACGCAAATTTCGGTACAGATTCGTCTTCGCTCAGCTCTTTGATGATCTCGTAATAATCGCTCAGCTCAATAAATTTGATATACCGGTTCCTGATTTTTCGTGCCGAATGCCAGGTCCACATCACCGAAAACAACAAAAACCCGATCATTACGGTAAACCAGCCGCCATGTACAAACTTAGCTAGGTTACTAGCTAAAAATGTCCCTTCGATCAGTACGTAAACAGTAAAGAAAGTATAAACAAGGTAAGCAGGGTATTTTTTGCGTTTTAGGTAAACCGAGACCAAAATGGTGGTCATCAGCATTGCAATGGTGATGCTTAAACCATAAGCCGATTCCATCCTTTCCGATCTCCTGAAAATGGCAACAACCGTTAAACAACCGGCCCAAAGCAGCCAGTTGACACTTGGGATATACAATTGCCCTTTTTGGTTAGTGGGATAATTGATTTTGATTTTAGGCCATAAATTTAACCTTACCGCTTCCGAAATCAGCGTAAACGAGCCGGAAATCAGGGCCTGGCTGGCAATAATAGCAGCCATTGTGGCAATGCCGATACCAAAAATCAAAAACCAGGAAGGCATAATCTCATAAAAAGGGTTTTGCGTGCCCAACTTTAAATTCTCGTGCTGCAACAACCAGACGGCCTGCCCCAGATAATTTAGAACAAGACAGGTTTTAACATAAACCCAGCTTACGCGGATATTTTCCCGGCCAGTATGGCCCAAGTCAGAATAAAGCGCTTCGGCACCGGTTGTACACAAAAACACGGCGCCCAAAATAATAAAGGCATTAGGGTTATGTACCAAAAGCAAATAGGCATAATATGGGTTAAGCGCTTTAAAAATGCCCGGCATCTGGATGATATAAGAAATACCCAGCACGGCCATCATGGTAAACCAAATAACCATGATCGGCCCAAAAGCCTTGCCCACCACAGAGGTGCCAAACTGCTGGATCAAAAACAAAGCAGTGATAATGGCAACCACAATATAAATGGTGGGCAGCCCTTTGTAAATAATATCCAAACCTTGTATGGCCGATGAAATGGTGATCGGCGGCGTGATAATGCCATCGGCCAACAAGGCGCAACCGCCAATTACGGCTGGCACAATTAACCATTTGGCTTTTTTTCGGACTAAAGAAAACAGGGAAAAAATGCCGCCTTCGCCTTTATTATCGGCCTGTAAAGTAATCACGACATATTTTAAAGTAGTTTGCAGGGTAAGTGTCCAGAAGATGCAAGACATTCCACCTAAAATAAGTATGTTTGAAATGGGCTGGCTATTAACAATGGCTGTAAAAACATACAAAGGCGATGTTCCAATATCACCATAGATGATCCCTAAACTTATTAAAAAACCGGCAGCAGAAAACTTGTGGAGATCTTTATGGTTCACGTTTTATCAATAAATCAAACAATAATGTAACTTGTGCAAAAAACATAAGTATAATGCAAAGCATAGCTTTTAATGTGGCACGAAATTAGACATTTTTATATATGTTAAATATTGTTAAATTAATACTGTTTTTATCGATGTAATTTTTAGTGCATTAGTAAATCTATACTTTTGGTTAGGATTTTTATACATGAAACACAACTACCCTATTTTAAGCCTCATCATTGTATTACTGACTGCGGTGCTGTCTATGAGTTTTGTGTTGCAGAGAAGTGCTTTAACAAAAGTTAAGTTCGACAGTATCCCTTCAAAATTTCAAACCAAAACTGAACATACATCTTACCTAAAAAATGGTTTAAAGGTAACTTTGCCTGCTATTAAACCTACTCAATATCAGACTACTACCAATAAACAAACTTCAGACAAGGTAGAAAACGAAAAACTGCTTTCAGACGTAATGATCTACCCAAACCCAATTACGGACAAGCTTAACCTAACTTACAACGTCAGAAAAAACACCACCGTTTCCATCAAAATTATGGATGTTTTGGGCAATGAAGTGTTGACATTATTATCGCAACGTGTAGAAGCCGGCGAGCAAAAAAACACTTTCCAGATCAGTAGCAGGCTTTCCAGTGGTTTCTATTTTGTACGAATGATCGTAGGCACAGAATCTGTTATTAAGCGCATTTCTGTACTGTAACAGCTATTTTATAACAAAAGTGCTACTGTTTTATAACGGTGGCGCTTTTTTATTTTTTAGTTTTGAAAAAAATCACCCGAATGAAAATCATCGCAATTGGCCGGAATTATGCCGAACACGCCAAAGAATTGAATAACCCAATACCTGCGGCACCAGTTATTTTTTTGAAACCTGATACCGCTATTTTAAAAGACAATAAGCCTTTTTACCATCCTGATTTTTCGGAAGACATCCACCACGAAATAGAAATTGTGCTGAAAATAAGCAAGGAAGGCAAAAACATCAGCGAAAAATTTGCCAGCACTTACTATGAAGAGATTGGTTTAGGCATTGATTTTACCGCAAGGGACATACAGCAAAAACACAAAGAAAAAGGCCTGCCCTGGGAATTGGCCAAAGG
>CAXTKQ010000195.1:0-3922 GCA_964244955.1 uncultured Sphingobacteriaceae bacterium
CGCCAAAAGACGCTTCTAAAATGACGGGTTTTGTTTCGATCATGTTACTGCCCATCCGTTATTCCATGGTGATCGGTTTAACCGTTCTGGCTTTGCTTTATTACAACCAGCTTGACTTGGCAGCACCGGGCGGCGGAACAGATTTTGAACGGATTTTACCCGGTGCTATCAATAACTTTTTGCCGGTTGGGATTTTGGGGATTGTATTGACCGGATTGTTAGGCGCATTTATGGGCACTTTTTCGGGAACGTTAAATGCGGCGCAGGCTTACGTAGTCAATGATATTTATCTGAAATACATTAACCCGAACGCGCCAACCAAAGCCATTATCTCCATGAATTACTTGGTTGGAGTTGTTGTGGTTATATTAGGGGTTACATTGGGCTTTTTTGCAAAAGATGTAAACAGCGTTTTGCAATGGATTGTGGGCGGGTTGTACGGCGGCTACATTGCGGCCAACATGTTAAAATGGTATTGGTGGCGCTTTAATGCCAACGGTTTTTTCTGGGGGATGGCCAGCGGTATCGCCATGGCTTTGCTGATGCCGTATTTAAAAGTCTGGTTCCCATCAGTGTTTTTTAGTTTGGATTTGTACAATTGGCCTTTGCTGTTTGTCATTTCTATCATTGGTTGTATCGCCGGGACTTACTCGGCACCGCCAACAGATACCGAAGTTTTGAAAAAGTTTTACCGCACCGTCCGTCCCTGGGGTTTTTGGAAACCGATACACCAATTGGTTGTGGCAGATGATGCTTCTTTTATCGGTAATAAAAGGTTCAAGCTGGATATGTTTAACGTGGTAATTGGTGTTATTGCACAAGCTTGTTTTACCATTTTGCCCATGTATGTTATCCTTTGGATGAAACTACCTTTGCTGATTACCGTTTCGCTGATTGTGGTGATCGTGCTCATCCTGAAAAAAACCTGGTGGGACAAACTCGAAAATTAATTTTATAAAAAATAGAAATGTTGGATACGACAATAGATTTTGATGCCCGTTTAACCGAAATTAAAGATAGGTACGAGCAATTGATCAACCAAAAAAATACAGCAACAGCAGGCGGAAACGGTATTTTTGCCCGGTTTGATCATCCGGTTTTAACGGCCGCCCAGGTTCCTTATTTTTGGAAATACGACCTCAACCCCGAAACAAACCCTTTTTTGATGGAACGCATTGGCATTAATGCTGCTTTTAATGCCGGCGCGATTAAGTTTGAAGGCAAATATGTTTTAGCGGTGAGGGTAGAAGGTGCCGACCGGAAATCATTTTTTGCGATTGCCGAAAGTCCAACCGGTATTGATCAATTCTCTTTTTGGGATTACCCGATCGAAATGCCGCAAGGCGCAAACCCGGTTGACACCAATATTTACGACATGCGTTTGGTAAAGCACGAAGACGGCTGGATTTACGGTTTGTTTTGTACCGAACGCCGCGATCCTTCAGCTACGCCCGGCGACCAGTCTTCTGCCGTTGCACAATGCGGCATTGCCCGAACGTACGATTTAAAAACCTGGGAACGTTTGCCCGATCTCAAAACTCCTTCGCCGCAACAGCGAAACGTGGTTTTGCACCCCGAGTTTGTGGATGGAAAATATGCTTTTTACACGCGTCCGCAAGATAGTTTTATCGAAGCCGGAAGCGGCGGCGGCATTGGTTTTGGTGTTTCAGAATCCATGAATCCGGCCATTGTAAACGAAGAAATTGTGGTTGACAAAAAAATGTACCACACCGTTTATGAAGCTAAAAACGGCTTAGGCCCGGCACCGATCAAAACAGAAAAAGGCTGGCTGCATTTGGCGCACGGTGTACGGAATACGGCTGCGGGCTTGCGTTATGTGTTGTACATGTTCATGACGGATTTGCACGACCTCACCAAAGTTATCCACAAACCAAACGGTTATTTTATTGCGCCGGAAGGCGAAGAACGGATTGGCGATGTATCCAACGTAGTTTTCAGCAACGGTTGGATTGCAGATGACGACGGCAAAGTTTTCATCTATTACGCTTCTTCGGATACGCGGATGCATGTGGCTGCCAGCACAATTAAGCAATTGGTAGATTATGTAATCAATACGCCCGAAGATAAATTTACTTCTGCCGACACTGTCAAATCCATTAATAAACTGGTGCAGCAAAACCAACGATTTTTATAGGGTAAAAACAGTATCGGTATTTCATTAAAAACAACAGTTTATGCCGATGCTTCTTTTACCGGCATAAAATTGGTGTTATTTAAAATTTTAGGCGATAAAAGAAGCATGGTTATACTTTTTGGAAAATGTTGTTGCATGGCGAGTTGAATTTGCACTCCTAATTGTTTAGATAAATTTTTAAATTTTCTGAAAATTCTCAAAGCATTTTTGTAAAATTGCAAGCCTAAAAACAGCGCCTATAGCTCAGTTGGTTAGAGTAGAAGACTCATAATCTTTTGGTCCCTGGTTCGAGCCCAGGTGGGCGCACAAAACGCTCCTTAAATGGCTTTAAAAAGCCTGTAAATTAATTGATTTACAGGCTTTATGTTTTTACCCTATCAAATCATATCAAACTTTCTCAAGATTACCAGTTCCGAATAACCCAATGTTTTAATTGTATCCACTTGTTTTAATAAGCAAAATAGCTCGTATAATCCATCCAAAGCCCTTATCCCTCCAAAAAATTTCGCTTGTTCCCCATGATGCGTCTTTAAAGTCATACTACCTGCAAATAATTTTGTATATGTAGAAATAGTGTTCTTGTCCATCAAATCTGTTTTCAGGTATTGGGGCTTATGATAGTGGCAACTTTACAGGAATAGAAATATTTAAGTGTTGTCTCTAATGTTTTTGCATTATTTAATACGCTTTTTATAACAAAATGTAACCGTCTGAAAGCAAGTATCCCTAAAACTTTTAATGGTAACGATTGCGTAAATTTTAAAATTCATTTTGGACTTTTTATAAATATAAAATACTAATATCGTACCCTATAAACCCATTTCTGCATGTTGGTATTCATTACCGCTATGGTAAATCCGTAGCTCTCCCTTGCCGCTGAAGGAGACGTGGTTAAGATTACAACAACCCGGAAAGGTAAACAACAGCCAAATAAGCCATTTAAAACAATGCAAGCTAACAAGACCATCCGCATCCTGATATTAATCGCCTTTGTTAGTTTTCAAGTTACAGCGCAATCTGCAAAGTTCTCAACGGTTAGCGCCCCGGTCCAAATAACAAGCGGTAAAGAACATTTATTTGCCAGTTATTACGGTATTAACTCATGGAGCAAAAACGAGCGGTACGCAACGGTATTGGAAACTGATGTGCGGGACAGGATACCAACCATACTTGATACCGCCACGTTGGGTTTGGTTGATATGCGGACAAATAAATTCATCAAACTTGCAAAAACCACTGCCTGGAACTTACAGCAAGGCTGCATGGCGCATTGGCTGGCAACCAATCCCGATTCGGTTATTATTTATAACGATATGCGGAAAGGGAAATATGTTTCGGTCATATTAAATGTATTGAACCGCAAAGAGCTTAAAGTTATCCCTTATCCTGTTGCTGCGGTATCGCCTGACGGAAAGGAAGCATTGGTTATCAATTTTTCGCGCTTGCGGATAACCCGTACAGATTATGGATATGATGGTAGCGGGCAGGATGCGCAACCCAAGGTACAGTTCCCGGATAATGACGGTATATTTTTATTGAACCTGAAAACCGGGGCCATAAAATTAATCGTTTCACTTGCGCAATTAAAAAGCCTGGTGCCCGAAATTAAAAGCAATAACGGGATAGAGTACATTGGGCATACATTATTTAGCAAAGGTGGCACAAAGATATTCTTACTGGCAAGGGCCATACCTGCATGGAACACTACGGCGTTTACGATCAACAAGGATGGTTCTAACCTGAAACGCTGCTTCCCTGACAACTGGA
>CAXTKQ010000196.1:0-2009 GCA_964244955.1 uncultured Sphingobacteriaceae bacterium
GCTGATAACCTTGGGCCAATAATCCGGTAATAATTCCGGTCAATACATCGCCCATACCGCCCGTGCCCATCGCCGGGTTTCCGGTTTGGTTGAAGTAAAGCTGGCCATCGGGCGTGGCAATGATGGTGTATTGGTTCTTTAAAACAATCAAGATTTTCTTTTCAACCGCTTGCTGCATCGCTGTTTCCAGTCTTTGCCACCAGGAATGATGTTCGCCAAACAAACGGTCAAACTCTTTCATATGCGGCGTGATAATAGCGTTTTCAGGAATCTGTTTCCACCAATCCGGGTTTTCGGAAAGCATATTTAAAGCGTCCGCATCTAGCACAATTGGTTTTTTAAAATTGGACAAAAGCACTTCCATTAATTCCTGAGAATCTTTTCCCAATCCCGGTCCGGCAGCAATCGTTGTAAACTTTTCCCATTCAATTTCCGGCAAATGTTTTTCTTCCCTTACAATCGCCATAACCTCGGGCATGTAAGCGTTCAAAGCCGTTAAACCCGGAGCCGGAATGCAAGCCGTGGTTAAACCTGCGCCAACATAAACGGCAGCCGAAGAACAAAGCAAAGCTGCGCCCATTGTTTTTGCCTGTCCGGCAATCAGCAAAGCATGGCCGAATGTTCCTTTATGCTGAAATTTTTTGCGTGGCAATACTGTTTTTACCACATCTTTTTCTTCAACCAAAAGGTAATTACTTTCGGCATTGCTTAGGAAATTTTCATCCAAACCAATATCAAGCACCACAAAATCAGCCATAAAAGAAGCAGATTCGGGCAGCAGGAAATTAATTTTAGGCAATTGAAAAGTGATAACCAAATCAGCTTTTAAAACCACAGATTTGGGATCAACCACGCCTTCTGTAAAAAAACCAGTCGGCACATCTACGGCAATTACTTGTTTTTTGATTCGGTTTAAATGATTGACGAGATCAGCATAAGCACCGCTTAACGGTTTGTTCAAGCCGCTGCCGAGCAAAGCATCAATCAAAATTTCAGCGTTTTCCTGCGGGAAATCATTTGGTTTTAATTCGATAAAAGGAACCGATGCTTCTTTTAGCCTATTAAAATTGGTGTCGAAATCCGAAGTTGAACGATCAGAAAAACGCGCAATTTTGACATCCAAATTTTGGTACTGATCGGCTTTCAACAACCGCGCAATGACCAAACCATCACCGCCGTTGTTCCCCGTTCCGCAGTAAATCACAATTTTGCTGTTTTTATCGGGAAAATTTTTGCAGAAGAAACCAACGAAAGCTTTGCAGGCGCGTTCCATCAAATCAACAGAAGTGATGGGTTCTGTTTGAATAGTGTGCGCATCTGCTTTGTGCATTTGTGCGGAGGTGAGCAATTTGAGCATAAATTGCTAACATCAATTATCGTGTCAATGTTTATCAAAAAAGCTGATGCTTCTTTTATCGGCATAAAAGAAGCATCAGCTTAATTATTAAGGGTAAGATTGAGCTTATTGCTAAACCGCCAAACCCATCTCTTTTTTCAAAAATTTTCCCGTAAAACTCTCCTTCACCTTGCACAAACCTTCCGGTGTGCCGGAATACAATATTCTTCCACCTCCGGATCCGCCTTCCGGGCCTAAATCAATCACGTGGTCGGCAACTTTGATCACGTCTAAATTATGTTCGATCACCAAAACCGTGTTGCCTTTATCCACCAATAAATTTAAAACGCCAAGCAGCACATTAATGTCTTCAAAATGCAGACCAGTTGTGGGTTCGTCCAAAATATAAAAAGTATTGCCGGTATCTTTTTTAGAAAGTTCGGTCGCCAGTTTTACGCGTTGCGCTTCTCCTCCGGAAAGTGTGGTAGAAGATTGGCCAAGCGTGATGTAACCCAAACCAACATCCTGCAACGTTTTGATTTTACGATAGATAGAAGGAATCGGCTCAAAAAACGCGCAGGCATCTTCAATGCTCATATCCAAAACATCGCTGATAGATTTGCCACGATAACGCACTTCCAAAGTTTCGCGGTTGTAACGCCGGCCGCCGCAT
>CAXTKQ010000196.1:2019-2406 GCA_964244955.1 uncultured Sphingobacteriaceae bacterium
GCATTCTTCGCATGGGACTTGCACATCCGGCAAAAAATTCATTTCAATCAATTTCACCCCTGCACCCTGACAAGTTTCGCACCTTCCGCCTTTTACGTTAAAAGAAAAACGGCCCGGCTTGTAACCGCGGATCCGGGCTTCAGGCAAACCGACAAACAAGTTGCGGATGTCGGAAAAAACGCTGGTATAAGTTGCCGGATTGGAACGCGGCGTGCGGCCGATTGGCGTTTGGTCAATCTCGATCACTTTATCAATATGTTCCAAACCTTCAATTTTGCCATAAGCCAAAGGTTGCTTTTTGGCGCGAAAGAAATGATGGTTTAAGATGGGGTACAAAGTTTCGGTAATCAAACTGGATTTTCCGCTGCCGGAAACGCCGGTAATGCC
>CAXTKQ010000196.1:2416-3646 GCA_964244955.1 uncultured Sphingobacteriaceae bacterium
GGAAAATCAACACTAACATTTTTGAGGTTATGGCCTGATGCTTTTTTTATCGATAAAAATTTGCCGTTGCCTTCTCTCCTTTTCTCCGGAATAGCAATTTCCTTGCTGCCATTTAAGTAGGAAGTGGTAAGCGTTTGCTGCAACATTAATTGTTGTGGCGTTCCTTGCGCTACCACCGTTCCGCCATGAACGCCGGCTGGAGGACCCATATCAATCACGTAATCGGCTTCCAAAATCATTTCCTTATCATGCTCTACCACCAAAACGGTGTTGCCCAAATCGCGCAGGTTTTTTAAAGCATGGATCAAACGGTCGTTGTCGCGTTGGTGCAAACCGATACTTGGCTCATCCAAAATATACATCACGTTCATCAACTGCGAACCAATTTGTGTGGCCAACCTGATGCGTTGCGCTTCTCCGCCCGAAAGTGTCCGCGCTGTTCGATCTAACGTTAAATAACTCAAACCAACATCCAGCAAAAAACCAATCCGGGCACGTATTTCTTTTAAAATTTCTTTGGCGATGATGTTTTGCCGTTCGCTTAAACGGCCTTCAATTCCAACGAACCAATCATTCAAAGCAACAATATCCATGTTGGCCAGCTCGAAAATATTTTTGCCGTCAACCTTAAAATTTAACGATTCCTTTTTCAATCGTGCGCCATTGCACTCCGGACAAATTCTTACGGTTCGGTAATTATCCAAATCATCACCATGGTCTTCAGTTTTGCGTTCCTGCTGCTCTTCCAGCATTTTGATGATACCATCAAAATTGATCTGGTAATTCTGGACGTTGTATTTATTGTATTCCACCGGAACGGTGATCATATCCGGAGAACCGTTTAAAATGATTTTCAGGATTTCGGGAGAAAGCTTTTCAATCGGCGTAGCTAAGGAAAATTCGTACTTTTTGCCCAACGCTTTTAAAACCTGGAACATCCACGTTTCGCGGTATTCGCCCAAAGGAGCCAAACCGCCGTTTAAAATGCTGAGTTTTTTATCCGGGATAACAGAATCCTCGTCCACTTCGGAAATGTAACCCAAACCATCGCAGCGCGGACAAGCGCCATAAGGCGAATTCAACGAAAAAGTGTTAGGCTGAGGCTCGTCATAAGAAATCCCGGAAACCGGATCCATCAAAAACTTGCTGAAATAAGAAACCTGGTTTTGCTGATCGGCAACGCGGATGATACCTTTGGCTACTTTTAACGCCGTTTGGATGGAAGTATGC
>CAXTKQ010000197.1:0-3540 GCA_964244955.1 uncultured Sphingobacteriaceae bacterium
TAAAAGTTGTCTTTAAAACCGCTTTTTGTTGAGGCGAAAGTTTGTTTGGGTTGCTGATCCTGTCCTTAAAAATTACTTCTGCCAAATCCATAAAACGAATGGCCATGCCCGATAAGTTTGCGGCCAACGTAGCTTCCGCCAATTGCAAAAACGGAAAGCGGTACAAAGGCCGGTCAACCACACAAAAATCAGGATCAATTTTAAAGCTGTTTTCTGCCGGAACGAATAGATTTTTCACTTCAAACGCATCGCTTCCGGTGCCCATCATGCCCATGTATTTCCAGGCGGTTATCAGTTTTACGTCTTTCGCATCCAAAACAAAAGACAAGATCAATGGCTTTCCTTCTTCACTCAAAACCGTTTCCTGTGCTTCTTTTACCACACAATTTGCGGTAAAGTGCGTGGCGTGTTGGGCGCCACTGGCATATTTCCAACTGCCGTTCAAAATAAAACCATCGGCCGTTTTGGTCGCCGTTCCGTTGGATGCGCCGCTGCCTGCCAGGCAAACTTCTTTCTTGGCAAAAACTTCGGATGCTGTTTTTACCGGCATAAACCCGCCAAACCAGCCTGCACCGCTGCATAGTGTAATTACCCAGCCAACACTGCCATCGGCCCAGGCCAGGCTTTCTTCCAGCCGAACCATTTCCGGCAGCGGTTTTTCCTCGCCCAAATACGCTTTTGGCACCAACAGTTTAAACCATTGCTGCCGGTAAACCAGTGCTAATTGTTTGGGTTGAAGCAATCCGGTCCGTTCTGCTTCGGCTGCTTCCGATCGGATAATTTCGGTCCATTCGGGCTGCAATTGTTTGGACGGATGGGCGGTTTGCATGTTAATGATTTGGAGCGGGGTTTGAGGTGCGAGGAGCGTGCTGCCGATAAATCTTCTTCCAATCAAAATAACCAAAAATAGCCACTACAAACAGGAAAAGCGTGAGCAAGGCAAACAGCGGCAGGTTTTTGTAGAACAGCAGCGGCACGGCAAACAGGTTAGATAAGTTGAGGACGAGCCAGTTTTCGATCTTTCTTCGGGTCAGCAACCACGTTCCGGCCCAAGCGGTAGAGGAAACAAAAGCATCCCAAACCGGAACATTAGAAGGTGTGTAGTTTTTAAGAACCAAGTATAAAACAAGCCAGCCGCCAAAGGTAATGAAGGCTGTAATTATCCATTCCTTTTTAGTGGTATAAGTAATGGGCACGGGCGGTTCATTTCGTTTTCTCATCCAAAAATACCATCCATAAATACTCATTACCACGTAGTAAACATTCAGTAAAGTTTCGGCATACAATTGTGCTTCGAGTAATAAAAGGATAGAAAGTCCAGTGCCAATCAATCCGGCCGGATACAGCAAAACATTGTTGCGCTTGGCCAGCAAAACTTCGGCTACGCCAAAAAACACGGCCACCCATTGCAGCCAGCCGGTTTCGCGGATTTGTTCGATTAAAAGTTGCAGCCAATGGTTCATTTTCGAGATGCTTCTTTTATCGGCCTAAAATCTTAAACTCAATCCCAGCAGAAAGTTGCGTGGCGCCTGCGGATAATAATAATTGTAGTTGGTTACTTTTCCGCCTTCAATATCCGGATAAGTGGTGCCGTTGGGTTCGTATTTCTCGCTCAAAATATTATTGACAAGCAACGATACGCCAATATTTTTAACCGCTTTGATGCTAAAGTTGTAACGCAAACGGATATTGTTGACAAAAAAAGCATCGAGTTTCCGGGTTTCGTTGGAAGTATTGTCCAGATATTGCTTGCTCACATATTTGCTGATCAAAGCAATTTCTCCGCCTTTTATCGGCCGGTAACCCAGCTCGCTCGAACCCACAAAACCAGGCGAAAAAGCAATATCGGTTTTTTGGTATTGCTGCGTTAATACAGTTTGATTAGTATCATAATTGTACAAATACTGCTGGAAGTTTTTCACTTTATTGGTGCTTAAAGCAGCGGTAACCGACCAATATAGGGGCTGGGCAATTTGGATGCGTCCGTCAAATTCAACACCGGCGCGGTAACTGTCTTTTACGTTGCTGCGGATGGCGGCGCCCACATCGTTCAAGCTTCCGGTCAAAACCAACTGGTTATTATACTGCATATAAAAACCGTTGATGCCGCCGGTAAAAATGCCTTGCTGCGTGCGGTAACCGGCTTCGTAATCGTACAAAGTTTCGGCTTTTGGCCGGGATGCAGGCGTAGAATTTACATAATCATCACGGTTTGGTTCATGGTTTCCTATGGCAAAAGAAGCATACAAATTGTTAGTTGGATCGAGCTGAAAACTCAAACCAACTTTGGGATTGAAAAAATTAAGCGAAGCCGATTGCTGCACATTGTTGAGGTTGTAATCGTAACCCAAAAACGAATAATAAATGTGGCGGTACTGCAAATCGGCATACAAATTCAGCTTATCCAATTGGTAATTTGCTTTTCCGAAGATGTTGAAATCTGTTTTAAAAGCATTGTTGCGCGAATACTCATAATCCGGCGTAATGTTGGTGCTTTGCTGCGTCCACTCGATGCGGTTGTAATGCTGGCCGCGGTACTGGTTGTAAGCGCCGCCCAACGTAAAATTGAGGTTTTTTTGTGCCTGATAATTGAGGTTGTAGGTAACGCCGTAGAAATAATTATTGAGCCATAAACGACGCACCAGATCAGTGGTATCGTTTCCCATCACCGGCGTTAAACCATAATTTGCAACAGGCTGAGCAATTTTATATTCTTCGTAATAACCGCTTCCCTGCGTGTAATGCAGCGCGCCGTTAAAAGAAAGTTTTTCTGAAAACTTTTGGTTGAACAGCAACTGGTAATGGTTTTGGGTGTAATTATCGGTTTGGTTTTTGTAGAAATCGCCGTTTGGCATCAAACCCAACTCGTTGTACGTGCGGTCGCCGCTTAGCAATTTATCTTCCGGCACGCCGTCCCAAGCCTGGTAGGTTTTTTCTGATCCGGAGAAAACGTTTAAACGGACCAGGGTGTTTTTGCCGTAATAAGCACCGGAAAGGAAGTAGGATTTTAGGTCAGAAGCGGCACGGTCAATATAACCATCAGATTTTATCCTTGACAACCTTCCGTCAAACGTAAAATGATTGGCCAGCAAACCTGAACCTAAACTAACTGTATTTTTTACCGTTGCATAAGAGCCAACCGTGTTATCCAACTGCGCGTAAGCTGTGTCCTGCCGCGTAGTAGTTTGTACGTTGATACTGGCCCCAAAAGCACCGGCACCATTGGTAGAAGTGCCTACGCCGCGCTGGATTTGAATGTTGTCCACCGAAGAAGCCAGATCGGGCAGATCAATAAAATAACTGCCCTGGCTTTCGGCATCGTTTAGCGGGATGCCATTGAGCGTTACGTTGATGCGCGTGGCATCCGAACCACGAATCCTGATTCCCGTGTAACCTACGCCCGCACCCGCATCGGAAGTAATAACCGCGGAAGGCGTTTGGTTGAGCAGAAAAGGCAAATCCTGGCCCAAATTATTTTTGGCCAATTCTTTTTTGCTGAGGTTGGTGTAGGTAAAGCCGGAGTTTTGCGCCGTTCGGGTT
>CAXTKQ010000198.1:0-3538 GCA_964244955.1 uncultured Sphingobacteriaceae bacterium
CAACCGCTTTTTGTGCGTTTGCAGATCCGCTTAAACGCGGCCCGATCTGCTTGCATAAATATTGCAAGTTTTGATACGGCTGGCCGTTGAGCAATTCTTCATCAAAAATTTTTCTGAGATAAACCGAATCCGGGTTTTGAGCAGATGCGGCCAATGTACTGCCAAGCAAAAAAGAAAGTAGAAATTTGAACTTCATAAAAACAGCTTTATCAGCAAAGTTAAAATTTGTGTGCGCTTTGCAAAAAGGCTCAGGAAATTTTGTTCCAGCTTAAACCTTCGTTTTTTTGCGCGAAATGTTGCTGTAGCAACAATTGCGGGTCTTCTTCAAAAATTGCTTCAACCGCTTGCCGTGCTCTAAGCAAAATTGGCTGGTCTTCCACCAGATTCGCTATTTTTAAATCCAACACGCCGCTTTGCTGCTTGCCTTCGATATTGCCCGGGCCGCGCAGTTGTAAATCAATTTCTGCTATTTCAAAACCATCGTTTGTGCGCACCATCGTTTCCAACCGTGTCCGGCCGTCTTTGGACAATTTCTCGCTACTCATCAAAATACAATACGATTGCTCTGCACCGCGGCCAACCCTGCCGCGCAGTTGGTGCAGTTGCGACAGGCCAAACCGCTCTGCATTTTCAATAATCATTACCGAAGCATTTGGCACGTTTACGCCAACTTCGATTACCGTTGTGGCCACCATAATTTGCGTTTCGCCTTTTACAAAACGCTGCATTTCAAACGCTTTGTCTGCTGTTGAAAGCTGGCCATGTACGATGCTGATCCGATAATCGGGCAAAGGAAATTCGCGCGACATCACTTCAATACCATCCATCAGATTTTTTAAATCCAGTTTTTCACTTTCTTTAATCAACGGATAAACCACGTAAACCTGCCTTCCCTTGGCAATTTCCTGCTTCATAAAACCAAAAACACGCAAGCGGCTGCTTTCATAAAAGTGTTTTGTTTCGAGGGGTTTTCGTCCGGCTGGCAGTTCGTCAATGATGGAAATATCCAAATCGCCATACAAAGTCATGGCCAAAGTACGTGGGATTGGCGTGGCCGTCATCACCAAAATATGCGGCGGGATACTGTTTTTACACCATAATTTTGCGCGTTGCTCTACACCAAAACGGTGTTGCTCATCAATCACCACAAAGCCGAGGTTTTTAAACTGCACTTTGTCTTCGATCAAAGCATGAGTGCCAACCAAAATATGCAGTTTGCCGCTTTCCAGGTTTTCATGGATCACCCGCCTTTCTTTTTTGGAAGTCGAGCCTGTCAGCAAAGCAAATTCCACAAAACCTTCGCCCAACAATTGTTTTAAAGATTGATAATGCTGATTAGCTAAAATTTCGGTCGGTGCCATCATACAAGCCTGAAAACCGTTATCAATTGCCAGTAAAATACTCATCAACGCAACCACCGTTTTGCCGCTGCCCACATCGCCTTGCAGCAAACGGTTCATTTGTACGCCGCGTTGTGTATCAAAACGAATTTCTTTCAGCGTTCTTTTTTGTGCCGAAGTTAATGCAAAAGGCAGTTTGTGATTGTAAAACTCGTTGAAGAAATGGCCAACGTTGCCAAAAACATTGCCTTTAAACTGCTCCGTCCTGAAGATTTTATTTTTAAGCAATTTAAGCTGAAGGAAGAAAAGCTCTTCAAACTTCAAACGTTTGGATGCTTCTTTTAACTGCATAAAATCAGCAGGAAAATGGATTTGCTGAAAAGCTTTTGCCCGGTCAATCAAATGGTTTGTTTGCCGCAAATATTCAGGCAAATTCTCGGTGCTGTTTCTGCCGTATTGTTCCAGCAAAGCAGCAACCAGTTTTTGGATTCCTTTAGAATCCAACAAAAACTTCTTTAGTTTTTCCGTCGAATTGTAAGCCGGTTGCAATGCTTGGCTTCCGCTGCTTTTAGTTGGGTTTACAGTATATAATTCTGTTTCCGGGTGCGCAATTTGAAGTTTGTTGTTGAAGAAACCCGGTTTCCCAAAAAAAACATAAACTTTGCCAACCATCAAATTCTCAAAAACACGGGCAATCCCTTGGAACCAAACCAGTTCAATCGGGCCGGTATCATCTTGCGCAGTGGCAACCAAACGCCGCGCTGCTTTTTCGCCAATGATTTCTTTATGTGTTAGCCGGGCCAGAATTTGTACATAAGGCATTTCTGCAGATGCTTCTTTTACCTTATAAAAACGGGTGCGGTCAATGTATTTAAAAGGGAAATATTGCAGCAGATCGCCGTAAGCAGCTATCCCCAATTCCTTTTTTAAAGCTGTGGCACGTGCTGCGCCAACACCTTTTAAATATTCAACCGGGGTTTCAAAAAATTCGTTCAAAAAAAATTGAATTATTACATACTGTTTTTATGCGGGTAAAAACAGTATCAAAAGTGTTAGGAAACTTTAATTGCGATAGCCGAAATTTCTACGTTTACATTTCTGGGCAGCACCGATACTTCAACCGTTTCCCGCGCCGGAAAATTCCCGAAGAAATACGAGCCGTAGATTTCGTTCACCAAAGCAAAATTATTCATGTCCGAAAGAAAAATGGTGGTTTTAACGATGTGGTCAAAACTTAACCCGGCTTCGGTTAAAATGGCTTTCAGGTTTTTAAGCACGGTGTGGGTTTCTGTGGCAATATCGTCCGTCATCATTTTTCCTGATTGGGCGTCAATCGCAATCTGGCCGGAAATAAACAAGAAACCACCGGCAGCAACAGCCTGGTTGTACGGGCCAATGGGTTGCGGTGCTTCTTTGGTATTGATAATCGTTTTCATTTTCTTTTCAATATAAACCAATCAATCAGTTTCCAGATTATGCCCAGCAAAAATATAATGATGGCCATTTTATTGATGAAGTGCATTGCCCTCAAGTTAAAATTATCAGGCCTGTTTTTATCCTTTTTTCTGAAAAAATACATTGTACAAATATAAAAAAAGGGGTTCAGAAAAATCTGAACCCCTTTGTAAGAATTAATTGATTAATTACATACCAGACATTGCTGATTTGAATTCAACACGACGGTTTAATACACGTCCTTGTTCGGTTGAGTTATCAGAAATTGGGTTAGTTTCACCGTATGCTTTGATTTTCAAACGTTTTGCATCCACACCAGAGTTAACCAGGTAAGTTTTAACAGAATTTGCCCTGTCTTTAGATAAGCGCATGTTGTGTGCGGCAGAACCTTCAGAAGAAGCGTAACCGTCTAACTCGATAGTCATGTTTGGATTGCTTCTTAAATCGGCAGAAGCTTTATCTAAGGTTGGATAAGCAGACGTCCGCAATACAGAACTGTCAAACTCAAACTGAATGTTAGAATAAGTGCCTGGGGTAGAAGCAGCAGCGGTAGTATCTGGTTTAGGGAATTTGATTTCGCAACCAGAACCATCAACAATAGTACCGGCTGGCGTACCAGGGCATTTGTCAAACTGATCAGAAACACCATCGCCGTCAGAATCTTTTTTCAGGTCATCCACTGATTTTTCAACATTGGATACACGGCCTTTTAAAGCTTCTACTTCTTGGCGCAATGTAGGGTC
>CAXTKQ010000199.1:0-3521 GCA_964244955.1 uncultured Sphingobacteriaceae bacterium
CTAAACCTTATCACAATTAAACCAATATTGCTACTGGTTCAAATAAAGATTTATCGACTGGTAATGGGGGTTTTTCTAAGGTTTTTCAAAAGCTACTTTTGCATTTTCAAATTGCTGTTTAATAACTTTTATAAGATGTGTTGAAGTTACCTCTGCTATTTCTTTAGGCGACATACCTTGTTTAATGTTTTCATCTACATATTTATCAGATTTAAATACAGACAGTATATCTCCATCGTTTAACTTCCCTTTAGTGGGGTCAGTATTCAAAAGTGTTAAGTTCATTTTATTAAGAGTTAAAATAGTTGTCAAAAAAATAACGGTTAAGTTCTGGTTTGAAGTAATGCTTTCTTTTAATCCATATAAATCCATCACCCTTTGAAATTATGGCCACGTCAACTGGTCCACCCACACTCTCTTCCGCAAAAGTAATTCTTCTTTTCAAATATGTCAAGTATATTAAACTTTCTGCCATTTCCGCTAAATCCTCTTTTGATAGCCCGCTAACAGCACTCATTAAAGGATTAATATAGTTTAAAAGTTTGGTTTCATCATTTTTTTTCTTGTATTCTTCTTTAAGTTGTTGAACATCTAATGCCTTTATTTGAGCTGTTAACTCTGGATTTGCATTTCCCAAAAAACTTATAATCATTTGATTATATTTAGCGAAAGACGCTTCAAAGTTTTCTAAATAAATTGAATCAAGAGTTGGGTCTATTCCTGTCAAAATTGTATTGATTACATCTGTTTGAGCAAAAGGACAAATAGCCCCTTCAGTATTATTTGATATCATTGCTTGATTATTAACATCAACGTAGTACCTTAATCTGTTTGCAACAACTAATGAAATATTTATTGGCACTAATTGTGGATATATATCATCTTCTCCAAATCCTGTAAATATTAATCCCGTAAAATTTGAGTTAATCTCTTTAACTTTCAAATAATAAAAAATCAAATTCTTTAAGCTTGATTCAAATTCTTCTGAAATCTCAAAACCATAATTAATAAATCGATTTTGGATTATAATCTTAAAAGGTTCTGCTATGAAGTTATTATACTCATCTTCTGGCAAATCTAAAATCTCTTCGCACAAATCCTTTTCTTTAGCAAAATGTTGAATATAGTTGTCACATTTTGCTTTAAAAATATTTAATATTTCAACTTTATTATCTACTGTTGAGCTGTCAAAAAGTATTGGATTTGCTTTTTTAATTTCATTTAATATTGAGTCAATTAGAAAATAAGAGAAATTAGAAAGAAACACCTTTTGGGTTTCCTCATCTGCAAAATATCTTTTTTGCTTTAAGTAAATTAAAAAGTCTTCTTTGTATGCTTGAACTGTTGGAAAACATCTTTTTTCAAGTTGCTTTCTGTACATTTTAATTATTGTTTCCCATGGTGTACCCAAAAAAGAAGCCGAATTATATATTAGTATTCCTACGGGATGATATTTTGATAAAGTAAAAACTTTATTAGCTCTATTAAATATCTTTTTACCATTTGTACCACCAATAGTTACTGCACTATCAGCCGCAATGGCAATAGCGTATTTGTTTAAAATACCAACAACTGCAGTCATTTTACGAAAGATTTTGTTAATTAGTTATGCTTTTGATTTGGGCTAATCTAATCACTTAAACTTATATAAATTTAAAAAATAATTAATTATTATAAACTATAAGCAACTTCTATATCTCCTATTGCTGAAGTTGAAAAAGTATTTTCTTCTTAAAAAATAAAAGCCCCACGAAACGGTGTCCGTGGAGCTTTCAACCTAAACCTTATCACAATTAAACCAATATTGCTACTGGTTCAAATAAAGATTTATCAATTACCATACCAGAAACCAATTGGTTTTCCAATAAATTTGCCCAGGAGTTTAAATATTTTATTACATCCTCGCTTTTGTTGTGCGACAAATAGTGCTTCCCTTGCGGCAGGTTGGCCAGAATGCGGTCGTCTGATAGTTTTTCCAGGTGTGCCAAGTCAGTTCGGGTAAAACCAAAGTCTAACATTGTGTCAATGATATGATCAAACGGCAGCCCGCTTTGCGGACAATAATCAAATAATTGCTCGTTCCAATCGCCATGCCGGCGCATCGCTTCCCGGTGTATAGCCGCTTTGTCCAGATTTGTAACCACTTGTGCCAAATTACCACAATTGCAGCTACCCATGTGGCCCCATTGGTAAGGCGCTTTGTTTTGCAGGTTGGTAGCTGTTTTACGTAAAGCTTCGATTACTGGTATTGTTGCTTTTGCCATGGTTGTTTAAACTGATTAAAAAACAAATTTGTTCTTAAAATTAGCGTTATTTCTGCCGGATGAAAAACTTTCTGAAATAATAATCTAAAAGAAACATTCCTAAAACCACATCAAAAAACAGAAAACCTTTGATCACGACCGGGTTTAAATAGTTAGCTACCGGTGGGATTTTGATTTCGGGCAGATGGGTTTGCACAGGCGCAGACCAATCAACACTAACAAAAACAAAACCCAGCAACACCAAAATTGTGCAGATAAAAAAAGCACCGATTGCACGGACGATACTGGTATTAATACGCGTTTTTAAAGGCACGCGCGCATGTTCTGCCCGGATGTTTTCCATTACTTTAAAAGTAAACCCCATGGATGGTTCTTCCAGGTTTAACGCTGGCATGTTTTCCTCAAAAGCCAATAACTCCGCATATTTATTGCGGTAATTTTCATCAATAGCAATCAACAATTCGATGGCTTTCCGCTCTTCTTCGGTACAAAAACCATCTATATAATCCCAAAGCTGTCCTTCTATTTCGTTCATAACAATTCCCTCACTTCCTGTTTTAACAAGCCTTCCAGTTTTTCTTTTAAACGATGGCGGGCGCGGTGCAGTTTTACTTTAACGGTATTGGTTTCCATGCCGATCACCTGCGCAATTTCTTCCAGTGATTGTTCGCCCTGATAAAACAACGTGATGATCGTGGCATCGTCCGGCAACAACTGGTTGATGGCTAAATTTACATAATACGACCTTGATTTTTGTTCGGTGCTGTCCAACTTTGCATCTGATGCCAGCAAATTTACTTGGGTAAAAACAGCATCGTCGTCCATCGAATCGGTTTTTAAATTTTTCTTCCGCAAAAAAGTCATCGAAGTGGTATAAACAATGCTGTACAACCACGTGGTAAATTTGGATTGCTGCTGGAAGGCCGACAAATTTTTATACGCTTTTACAAAGCCATCCTGCGCCACTTCTTCGGCATCTTCCCGGCTTTTGGTAAAACGCAAAGCCAAAGTGAAAACGTACCTCTGATGCCGCTTTACCAAACTGGCGTAGGCAGATTGGTTTCCGGCCAGCACCAGTTCAATCAGTTCGATATCCGTTAGCTCTTTTTGCATCAATTATTTGCTCTGACGCTTGAAACAAAGATGAGGTTACAGTTGATGCTTCTTTTATCGGTATAAATTTGTTAATTTTTTTTATCCGGTTGTATTTAACGTTCTTTTTGCTTGAACAAAAAGAACCAAAAATTCAAGACAAAC
>CAXTKQ010000200.1:0-3504 GCA_964244955.1 uncultured Sphingobacteriaceae bacterium
AAAGCCAACATGAGCGACGATGCATGGAACAACGAACTGAAACACGGCATTCGCGAAATCTTTGAACTGACGGTTGCTTTAGGCGGGACTTTATCCGGCGAGCATGGCATTGGTTTGGTGCAAAAGGATTACATGCCGCTTAAATTCTCTGACATCAATTTAAATTTAATGCGTGGTATCAAACAAGTTTTTGATCCCAACGGTATCTTAAACCCGGGCAAGATTTTTTAGTGTATAAAAACAATGTGCCGGTGCTGTTTTTTCTCAATAAAAAAATATCCATTTGTATTGCCAGTAACGTTTGTGCTTAAAAATTATATGATAAAAGAAGCATCGCTAAGGCAACAACGTTTTAAGAAGTTATTTAAACTTTTTCCGGTTCATGTTTTCCGGGCTGATGCTTCTTTTACCGCCTAAAAATCTTAACCGTTTTTTTTCTGATTTATCAAAAGCAGGCAAGACACCAATTTTTGCCCGGTAAAAGAAGCATTGGCATTTTCATTGTACAAGTTTAAACTGAGGCTAAAATTTAAACAACTTCAAGGCAAACAGCTTTAAACGGGTAGCAAGAAATGTAAAAATTGGATTACAATGATGGCCAAACATGCTCATTTCCCATATCCGAAGTTAATATGTTAATCATATGATTAACTATTTTAAAACATATAAGTTATTTTGTGCTTAAATGAAGTAATACCTGATACTGTTATGCATTTTAACATAAGTAAAATTTACTGCATCCTGTTCTTTACGTTCTGCTGCCCTTATATTTTAAAAGCACAAACAGCACGGGATTCCCTTTCGCCGGTTGTTTCTTTGCAGGAATGTATCCGGTATGCTTTGAAAAACCAGCCTGTTTTGAGGCAAACACAGCTCGACCAGGAAATCAACGAGCGCAACATTGATATTGCTTTAGCTGCCTGGTTGCCGCAGCTAAACGGGACCAGTAGTTTACAGCATTATTTTGAGCTGCCAACCTCTGCTTTTCCAAATACCACCGGCGGTACTACGGTTACGCGTTTAGGTTTGTACAATAACTCTACGCTTACGCTTGGCGCAAGCCAGGTAATTTACAACAACGATGTGCTGTTGGCTTCGCGCGGTGCAAAATATTCCAGGCGTTTCTATCAGCAAAATACACAAGTAAGCCAAATTAATACCGTTGCCGATGTGAGCAAGGCTTTTTATGATGTGCTGCTTTCCCAAAAACAATTGGATATTATCAATGCCGATATTGCCCGTTTGCGGCTTGCTTTAAAAGATGCTTATGCGCAATATCAGGCCGGTGTGGTGGATAAAATTGATTACAAGCAGGCCACCATCGCTTTAAACAATGCTTTGGCCAGCTACAAAGCTACCCAGGAAGCGGTAAAATCAAAAACGGCCGTTTTAAGGCAATACATGGGCATTACGGCCGAGCGGACAATTATGCCGGTTTACGACAGCGTTCGTTTGGAACAGGAAACCCGGATAGACACCATGCAAATGCTGGATGTGCGGAACCGGCCGGAGTACCAGCAATTGGAAACGCAGCGCAACATCCAAAGCTTGAATGTAAGTTATTACAAGTGGGGTTTTTTGCCATCCATAGGTGCTTTCGGAAACTACAATGTAAACTTCCTCAACAACCAGTTTTCCGACCTGTACAATAAAGGTTATCCTAACTCTTTAATTGGGCTAAATTTAAGCATCCCTATTTTTCAGGGAACGCGCCGTTTGCAAAATTTGCGCAAGGCCAGGTTGCAGGTAGACCGTGCCGATTTGGACATCGTCAACTTGCACACCCAAATCAATACCGAGTATGAGCAGGCATTGAGCAACTATAAAAGCAGCTATTTTGATTTGCAGACTTTAAAACAGAACGTGGATTTGTCGCGCGATGTGTACAACGTCGTTTTTCTGCAATACCGCGAAGGCATCAAAACTTATTTGGATGTTATTGTGGCGCAGTCAGACCTTCGCACTTCCGAGTTAAATTATAACAATGCGCTTTTTACCTTGCTTTCCAGCAAAATAGATTTGCAAAGGGCTTTGGGTTCCCTTTCGGTTAATTATTAGAATTTATCTACCTCATGAAAAATAAATATACCACGCTCGTGCTGTTAATGGTTTCAGCTACCTGGATATCCTGTTCCAAATCGCAAAAAAAGAGCACGGCTATACCGCCAACACCGGTAAACGTACAGGCTGCCGAAAAAACAGACGCTACTTATTATGACCAATTTGCAGGCACTGTAGTTGCTTTAAACAGTGTTGAACTGCGCTCTCAGGTTGCCGGTTTTATTACCGGTATTTTTTTTAAGGAGGGAGATGTGGTTCCGAAGGGGAAAACACTGTACGAGATAGACCGCCGTTTGTATGAAGCCACGTACCAGCAGGCACAAGCCAATTTGGTAAGCGCGCAGGCCAGCCTTAACCGGGCGCAAAAAGATGCAGACCGATATACACAATTGCTAAAACAAGACGCTGTTGCACGCCAATTGGTAGATAATGCCATTGCTACTTTAGAAACCAGCCGAAGCCAGGTTGCTGTTGCGGTGGCAGGTGTGCGGTCGGCCAGGGCAAATTTAAGTTACTCCATTATCAAAGCCCCTTTTACCGGCCGCATTGGTATTTCGCAGGTTAGGTTAGGCGCGCAGATCAGCCCGGGCAGCACTTTGTTGAACACCATTTCGTCCGAAAACCCGATTGCGGTAGATTTTGTGGTAGATGAAAGCAACATCAGCCGTTTTGACCAGTTGCTGAATAAACGCGTAAAACAGGATTCGACCTTTAAAATGGTTTTGCCTACCGGCGAAACGTATGCCTATCCGGGCAAAATAGCGGTTATAGACAGGGGCGTAAACAACCAGACCGGGACCATTAAGGTACGCGTACGCTTCCCAAACCCGAAAGATAAATTAGTTGACGGTATGAGCTGTTCGATCAATGTATTGAACAAAGCATCCGGCGATCAGGTAGTTATCCCGAACAAAGCGGTGGTAGAGCAAATGGGCGAATACTTCGTTTACCTGGCACAAGATACCATTGCTAAACAAATCAAAGTAAAAACCGGCCCGAAGGTGAACAGCAACATTGTTATTTTAAGCGGCATCAAAGAAGGCGACAAGATCATCACCGAAGGTTTGCAAAAGCTTCGCGATGGCGCCCATATCACCTTAGGCGCACCAAAACCAGCACCACAAGGCCAACCAGGCAAATAATTTTAAAAAAAGACTTTAGTAAAAGCATCAAATGATTGCAGAAACTTTTATACGCAGGCCCGTAACCGCTATGGTTATCTCCTTGGTTATCGTTATCGTGGGTTTATTGGCCATGAGTTCTTTGTCCATCGGGCAGTACCCCGAAATTACACCTCCAACCGTAAACATTACCAGTACCTATACCGGTGCCGATGCCCAAACGGTAGAGCAAACGGTGGCCACACCAGTGGAAGTGCAGGTAAACGGAACGCCGGGCATGACTTACCTGACCAGTAACAGTACCAGCAACGGGCAGAAGAGC
>CAXTKQ010000201.1:0-3235 GCA_964244955.1 uncultured Sphingobacteriaceae bacterium
GCGGTTGACTGGACAAAAAAATTGATGCAGCAGTACGGTTTCGACCGCGTTTTTTTGCAGGAAGTAATGGTGCCGCATTGGGTTCGGGGCGAAAAAGAGCAGGCAAAAATAGTATCGGGCAACCAGCAAGCTTCAGTTTCGGTTGTTGCGCTTGGCGGATCGGTAGCCACGCCAAAAGAAGGTTTAAAAGCGGAAGTGATTGAAGTGCAAGGCATCCAGGAATTAAAAACTTTGGGCGAAAAAGCAATAAAAGGCAAAATCGTTTTTTACAATCGTCCGTTTGATCCGCGTTTTATTGAAACCGGCGCAGCTTATGGTGCAGCCAGCGACCAGCGTTTTCACGGCCCGGCAGAAGCAGCCAAATACGGTGCAGTAGGCGTGATTGTAAGATCAATGACAGAAATTATAGATGATTATCCGCATACCGGTGCAACAGCTTATGAAGAAGGCGGAAACAAAATCCCGGCAGCGGCCATTTCTACCAAAGGTGCAAATTTGTTGAGTTCGATGTTGAAGCAGCAAAAAGGCGTTCAATTCTACCTCAAACAAAACTGCCAGACTCTGCCCGATGTGCTTTCCTACAACGTCTTTGGCGAAATGAAAGGAACGGAAAACCCGAACGAATTCATCACCGTTGGCGGCCATTTGGATTCCTGGGATTTAGCCGAAGGCGCACATGATGACGGGACCGGCGTGATGCAATCGGTAGAAGTGCTGCGAATTTTTAAAGCTTTGGGTTATCGGCCTAAACATTCTATCCGCGCTGTCATGTTCATGAATGAAGAAAACGGCCATAAAGGCGGTTTAAAATATGCCGAACTGGCGCAAAAGAACAACGAAAAGCACTTGGCGGCCATCGAAACAGACGAAGGCGGGTTTACGCCGCGCGGTTTTTCTTTCAGCGGTATTCAGCCAAACGTTTTACAAGGAATGATTAAAAACTGGAAACCGTTATTAGAACCTTATGAAGTAGAACGCTTGACCAAAGGCGGTGCCGGAACGGACATCGAACCGTTAAAAGAAACCATGCCAAGCATCACTTTAATTGGTTTCCGGCCGGATTCTCAACGTTATTTCGATATACATCATACCGCAAAAGACGTTTTCGAGAACGTAAACAAGCGCGAACTGGAATTGGGCGCGGCCTCCATTGCCGCTTTAATTTACCTGATTGACCAGCATGGCTTAACATTTTAAAAAACAAAACCGAAGCCGCTATGCTTCTTTTATCACATAAAATTTAGTGTCTGTGCCCGACGAAGATCACCAAACCGTAACCAAACCCGACCCATTTGCCGCGCTCCGTTTTAAGGAGTTCCGTTCCTACTTAGCCATGCGTTTCTTTTTAACGTTTGCCTACCAAATGCAGGCCGTTATTGTTGGCTATTATATTTACCAGCTAACAAAAAGTGCTTTGGCTTTAGGCATGATCGGTTTGGCCGAAGCCATTCCTTCCATTGGCATTGCTTTGTACGGAGGTTACGTAGCCGATAAATCCGAGAAAAAGAAATTGCTGCTGATGATTTTCTCCGTGATGTGGGTTTGTTCGGGCATTATGCTGCTGGTAACACTGCCTACTACACGCACATATTTGAGTACGCAACATATTGTGGCCATCATTTACGCCATGATCTTTTTTATCGGCTTGGCGCGCGGCTTTTACGGCCCAACGGCTTTTTCCGTGATGACGAGGATTATCCCGCGCGAATTGTATCCAAATTCTTCTACCTGGAACAGTTCTGCTTATCAAACCGCTTCGGTTTTAGGTCCGCTGGTCGGCGGTTTGCTGTTTGATCATTTGGGTATTTCGGTTACTTTTTCTTTTGTGGTGGTTTTTATTACGACTGCTATTATTGCCATTATTACTTTAAAACGCCATCAACCAGAATTTGTGCCTAAAGAAAGCATTTACAAAAGTCTGTCCGAAGGCATCAGTTTTGTTTTTGGCAACCGGATGCTGCTGGGCGCATTAAGTTTAGACCTATTCTCCGTATTTTTTGGCGGGGCCGTGGCTTTGCTGCCGATTTTTGCCAACGATATTTTGAAAGTAGGCGCAGAAGGTTTTGGGTTGATGCGTGCCGCAGATTCTGTTGGCGCAGTTTTAACTATGCTGGTTATGACACGCATTTCTCCCATGGGAAAACCCTGGCGAAATTTGCTGGTTGCCGTAACCGGTTTCGGTATTTCTATTATTTGCTTTGGTTTTTCAAAAAACTTTTACCTGTCGCTGTTCTGCCTGTTTATGTTGGGCGCGTTTGATAGCGTGAGTGTTTTGATCCGTTCGACCATTATGCAATTGCTCACGCCCGAACAGATGCGCGGCCGGGTTTCGGCCGTAAATTCCATGTTTATCGGTTCTTCCAACGAGATTGGTGCTTTTGAATCCGGCGTTACGGCACGTTTGATGGGCACGGTTACTTCGGTTATTTTTGGCGGATCCATGACTTTGATTGTAGTTTTGACTACTTTTTTCAGGACCAAAAAATTAGTACCGATGCAATTGAGTGAAATAAATGCACCAGAAGTAGCAAAAGTGTAACTATCAAAGTACTTAAGGCCTTTTTAAATTTTACTTAACGGAATATCAATGCTTCTTTTAGCACCTAAAAAATGGGCAAATATTTGATTTTGTTTGGATTGATGCAGCACCAATTTTTATAGGGTAAAAGAAGCATTGGCAATTTTTTGTAAAAATCTAAACAGGCCCTTATTCTATCAGATCTTGTTTGTCTGGCTGGGCTTGTCAAAGTCTCCTTGCCACAATCATCATACAGCCATGCTTCTTTTATCACATAAAAATCAATACAGCAACCTAAACTTAATGGTGTGCTCAATCGCTTTCAGTTCTGTTAAAACCTGCTGGCCATAACCGGCATTTACATCGGTAATTACATAACCAATGCGCGGGTTGGTTACCAAAAATTCGCCAACGATATTGATATGATGGCGGGCAAAAACATCGTTAATTTTTGCCAGAATGCCGGGGACATTTTTGTGAATATGGATCAAACGATGCGCATTGTTTATGCGCGGTGGCTGCAAATCCGGAAAATTGGCGCTTGTGTGCGTTTTGCCTTCGTTCATAAAATCCATCACCCGTTTTGGGATGAAATCACTGTTGCGCGGATTGTGTTTTACATCGTCAAAAATGATGATGCCTTTTTCGCAGGCAAAATCACAAATGCTGCGGTTTGCCTTGCCAAAACAACCGATCACTTTCAGGCGTCCGGCTTTT
>CAXTKQ010000202.1:0-3189 GCA_964244955.1 uncultured Sphingobacteriaceae bacterium
ATACAGCACAATCAGCGTTAAACCGAGCGTTACCGGAATGGTAAACAGGATAACTGCACTCGCTTTTAAAGACCGTAAAAACAGTATCGCCACCACAATGGCCAGCGCCAAACCGATCCACAAACTGTCGCCCACGCTTTTTACGGATTCATTTACAAAATCCGCCTGCACATAATATGGTTTGATGGTAACATCTTTTGGCAGGATTTTTTGCAGCCGCTGCACTTGTTTTTCCATATCCGCAGATAGCGAAACCAGGTTGGCATTGGGCTGTTTGATAACCGCAATCAACACGCCGTCGTGTCCGTTTGCGTTGATTTTGGTGTACTCGATGCCTGGATTGATCTGCACATCGGCAAAATCCTTCATACGGATTATGCGCTTGCTGTTGTTGCTCACCACCACGTTTTCCAATTGGTCTTTGGCGTTCAGCGTGGCATCGGTAACGGTGAGGTACAGCATTTTATAATCCGACAAATAACCTTCGGATCTCACAAAGTCGGTTTGGTTGAGCGTGTTGCTGATCATGTCCGGCGTTAATGAAAGCGCACTCATCTTTTGCTTGTTCAGCAGCAGCCAGTATTCTTTTACCTTGCCGCCAATTACACGAATTTCGGAAACGCCGTTGACCTGTGATAAAAAAGGTTTGATGGTGAACGTGGCCAACTGCCGCAACTCGATGGGCGATTTATCGTGGCTTTCCAACGTGTAGCCGCTCACCGGCAAAATGGAAGGGTTCATCTTCTCCACCGAAATTTGCACATCGGCCGGCAAATCGTTCCGGATTTTGCTGATCTGCGATTCGATGCGCTGCTGGCTCAGGTCAATGTTCGCGCTCCAGTTCATAAAAGCCGAAATCTCGCAACTGCCGCGGCTGGTGGTGCTTCTAACGTAATTCAATTCCGGGATTTGTTTCACGGCATTTTCCAAAGGTTTGGTAACCGTGATCATCATTTTGTTTACCGGCTGCAAACCTTCATCGGCAATAATTTTGATTTTGGGGAAAGTGATTTCCGGGAAAAGCGAGGTCTGCATCTTGGAATACGCAAACAAACCGCCCATTAAAATCAACGCCAAAACTAAGCTGATTGGCTTTTTGTAAGCGATAAAAATATCTTTGCCTGGCTTGCTCATGGCTGTACAATTTTAACTCTGGCCGTATCGGGCAAACTGTAGTTTCCAGTAACTACAATTTTATCTTCGGCAGCAAACCTGGGCGAAAGTATCTCGATTCGGTCATTCGTTTCAATGCCTTTTTTAACGGGTGTTTTTACGGCTGTGGTTGGGTTGATCAGCTTCATTACATGAAACTCGGTTTGGGTTTCGTTGGAAAGGACTGCGGATTTTGGCAGCGATTGCGCATGTTGGCTGGAAGATTTAACAATCCGTGCCTTTGCAATCAAATTCTCCGGAATGTTGTTGGCCGCTTTTACCCGCACCACAATGCCTTGCGTTTGCGAAAGCGTGTCTACCGTCGGCATGGATAACGTAACCTCGCCGCGCAGTTTTTCGCCGTCGGGCAAAGTCAAATCCACGGGCTGGTGTTCTTTCACTTCGGCACGCATTTCGTAAGGCAATTGCATCAAAAACACAAAGCTGCTTTTATCGGTGATGACGGCCAACTGCTCGCCGTCCTGCACGTAATCGCCCTGCTGGTGGTTCAGTTCAGAAATAAAACCGGATTGCGCAGCTTTTATTCTGCCCAAACCCGAAAAATGAAAGGTAGAATCCAGCACATTGATGCTATTACCGATGCTGCGTGCTTCTTTGGTCTGCAAAGAAAAAAGCAGTTGCCCGCGGCTCACGTATTTGCCCGGATGTACGTTCACCTGCCGCAAATAACCGTTGATGTTGGCCTTGACAAAACTTTTCAAAAGATAAACCGAACGCGCGTTCAAATCGGTGTAATCCGTTAGCGCATCCTGCCCAATCGTGGTTACCGTAACCGGCGTTTGTGCATCTGCGGCCGGCACATCTTCTTCGGCCGGTTCGGTGGATTTGCTTTTGCACGAAAACAGCGACACCAAAATTATACCGATAAAAGAAGCATGCAGCAAAAAAAGTTTTATGCGGAGGAACGTGTTTTTCTTCATGATATTTTACCGGTTCCAGTAGTTTAATTGGTTGATTAACTGTAACCTGCTGATGTTGGTTTGGGTAAGCAAATATTTGGCACTGAGGTAATTGTTGATGGCCAGCACCAAATCGGCAACGCGTAAATCGCCGGTTTGCATCAGTTCAAAATCCACCGTAACCAAACGTTGCGCGTATTTTAACTGTTCAGAAATCTGCGTGATCAAACCTTCGTTCCCGCTGATTTGCTGCTGCAATTGTGCAATTTGCTGGCTGTATTGTTTGCCGAAAAAAGCACGGTAGTTTTGGCGCGTTTCTTCTTCCAAACCCAACTTTTTGTATTGTAGTTTTCGCTGGCCGCCATCGTAAATCGGCACGATTAAACTAAAGCCAAAACCCGTACCAAAGTTGTTTAAAATTGGGGCGATAAAACCAGTATTGTAACCGCCGTTTGCAAAAACCCCGGCACGCGGACGGTAAGTAAAATCCAACAATTTACGGTTGTTCAAAATCTTCAAACTATCCAAACCATATTGTTTAAAAAAAATACTGTTGCCCAAATCAGGCTGATAATTAACTTGGATGTTTGGGTTTTGCAATTGTACCGTTGTGGTATCCTGCAATCCAACTAAATAATTTAAAGTTGCAAAATCATTCTGAAATTGGATACGCGATTGCGACAATTGCAGGTTTTGCTGCTGCAAAGTAACCAAAAAAGTAAGGTAATCACTTTGCCGGTAAACGTTGCTTCGGGTCAGCGTTTTCAGGATCTTTTCCTCTTTCATCAATAGCACATTCACTTGTTGGTTAAACTCCAATTGTTGCAAACTTCCGTACGCCGTAATGTATTGCCCGATGACCGATCTTTTTAAATCCTGTTCGGAAATCTTGGATGTGTTTTGGATTGAATCGGCCTGTAAACCAATACTTTTAAGCTGCGCTTGGATGTAACGTTTGCTATCCAAAGATTGGTTTACATTTACCAAAGCATCCAAAGTTTGGACATTGGTAATTGCCCCATCGTAGCCAAAACCACGGATAACCGGCGCAATAAAAGCCGAACTGCTGCCCGTAACTTGTGGTTTGTAAACTGCACGAACGCGCGCGCTGTCAATC
>CAXTKQ010000203.1:0-3068 GCA_964244955.1 uncultured Sphingobacteriaceae bacterium
CTTGAACAAAAAGAACCAAAAATTCAAGACAAACCCGATCCCTCCGGGCGTTTTGCCGGCCTTTCCGCACCTGGGCGCAGACCTGTCGCTTCGGAATGTCCGCTTTGCCGTCCCGGGCTTTGCTGTCGTCCCGATCCGAAGGGAGGGGTCTTCTTCACAGCAATTAGACTTTTGGTTGAAAGAAGATTTCTCCCTGCCGGTCGAAATGACAAAATTGTTTTCCGGCTTTTTCAACTTTCGGACTTTTCCGGCTTTCGGACTTTCTTCATGCTTCTTTTACCGGCATAAATTAAGTGGATTGAAAAGGATAGGCTGTATTTGTTTTTGTTGAACTGGCAGGGCAGTTTGCAGGTCGTCGCCCAGGCGCACAAGGCTGAACGGGTGCGCGGCCGAGCGATCAGCCGTTCTTGATTTCGTTGGTTCTTTTTCATCAAGGAAAAAGAATATTAAAATAGGGCGAAGACCCGTAAAAAGACTTTGTTAAAAGAACACATCTTTATAAGCAAACTTTTGTTTTCTCGTATATAACGTTCTTTTTGCTTGAACAAAAAGAACCAAAAATTCAAGACAAACCCGATCCCTCCGGGCGTTTTGTCCGGCCTTTTCGCACCTGGGCGGAAACCTGGCGTGTGTAAATGTGGCAGGCCTGTCTTTTTTTCGTACCCTAAAAGAAGCATCAGCCCAAGCCCAAAACCTGCTTGTAAATGGCCGCTATTTCCTCTCCGTTCACTTCCGAAGAAAACTTTTGACGGTAGGTTTCAAAAGCCTGTTGGTAAAAAAATGCCTGCGCTGCTTCGGGCAGATCAAGCCATTGTTTAATCCTCAAAACCAAATCATCAACCTGGCCCGGCAAAAACAAAAAGCCGTTGTGCCCGTCGGTTACTATGCCGGGCAAACTGCCCAAAGCCGAAGCAAGCACCGGCGTGGCATTGGCAAAAGCTTCGATAATAGCCATCGGCATCCCTTCGTAAGATTTGGAGGGAAACAGCAAAACAGCCGAAGCCGCAATGACTTCCTGCACCGCCGCACGGTCTAAAAAACCCAAATAAGTAACCTGCGGATGTGCAGATGCAAAGGCTGTTACTTCTTTCCGCAAAGGCCCGTCGCCGATTATTGTTAAGTTAAACGGGGATTGTTTAAAGGCTTCAATGATTAGGTTGAGGCCTTTTTCTTCGCTCAAACGGCCTACATAAACAAAGCCTGCTTTTTTTACCGCTGCTTTTTTGCTGTTGCCAGGGATAAAGTTGGATTTGATAACGACCTGCCCTGCCGTAATGCCTACGCCGGATTTTAAGTACAGCGCTTTGGCAAAAGGCGAAAGCAAAATAAAGCGGTCCACTTTTTTCCAGGTGCCTAAAACCTTTTGCAGCCAGATGTTGCTGGCCAGCCAGAACGACAAAGGCAACGAGTTTTTGTAAACGCGGCAAAAAACGGCTTTCCAGGGGAAACCACCTTTCAAACTGGCTAAAAACAACTTTTGGTTGTGGTATAAAATGGCCGAAGGGCAAATGAGGCGGTAGTTGTGCAGTGTCATCACCACCGGCACGTTGCAGGCTTTTGCCGCCCAGATAACCGATGGCGAAGCGGCGAAATGCAGGTTGTGGATATGCACCACATCCGGCCGGAAGGATTTAATTTTTTTAAGCGTGCGGAGGTAAGAAAACGGGTTAAAGTGCTGCAAAACAACATTCAGGAAAGTGCGGCCGGTATTGTTAAAAACCAGGGCGTCCACCTGGTAGCCATCCTGTTGCAGTTTGGCTTTTTCGGTTTCAAAAACAACATCTTCGCCGCCTTTTTCTGTATAATAAGTGTGGATAAACAGTATTCTCATGTGCAGCAATCAGGCCGGAACCATATCCTTGTTAGCAACATAGTTAAACTCGCCCGCGCCTGATATACGCTGGAAAACCAGTTCGAGTTTGTGCCATAGTTGGCAGGCTTCTATTTCCCAGGAGTGCCCCCAAAGATGGAAACAGCCGCCGTTTTTTGCAATATCGTCCAATTGTATATCAATCAGTTTAAACAAATCTGTTGGCGCACCATTGCCCAGCCACCAAAGTAAGCTTTTATATTGATGCCGCTTCAGCAAATTTTTTACGTAAGCCTGTGGCGGATGTTGGTAAACCTGCAAACTTGTTGGGAAAAGCTGCCCGCCGGAAGTAAAGGCGGTAGATAAAAGCTCCGTGGTGCGCAAAACCTGAAAACCCGATTGGTAAGCCGAACGGACGGCCGCCACGCTGGCCACGCCGCCGGGGAAGCAAAACGAAACCGGCGCCTGGCCCAGCAAATCCTTTAGCCAAAGGTAACAACCGCCTACCTCCGCCCCAATCAGCCCGGGTTTTAAATTGGCGTAAAGCCTGACGTGGTTCAAGGTATGGCCTCCAATTTCAAATTGCCGGGCCAACTGCACGATATGGTCCTCGGGCATCACCACCTGCTCGGGGTTGGTTTTGGGGATGTAAAAAGTAGCAGGCAGGTTGTATTTGGCCAATAGTTCGGCCAGTTTAAAGTCGTTCGGGTGGCCGTCGTCCCAACTGGTAGTGATTAGTTTCCTCATATTCGGGCATGCTTCTTTTAGCGGGTAAATTTAAGGGTTAAGTTAAAAAGTTGTGTTGCCCGTTTTATACAAACCGCGGCTGCTGGCAGCAATTTTTTTATCGTTGCGAGAAAAGAAGCTTAAAAGGATACTTCACAATACAAACCCGCAATACTTTTATCTCCCGTATAGCTTAGGTTTTTTTAGCTACTTCTTTTATCGGCATTAAATTAGGTGGATTGAGAAGGATGGACTTCTTGTTTTTGTTGCAGCGAAAGGGTCGTTTGCAGGGTCGTTTGCAGGTAGCCGCCCAGGCGCGATGGGTTGAATGCCGCCCGGAGGCGATTCGGCATTCTTGAATTTTTGGTTCTTTTTGTTCAAGCAAAAAGAACGTAAAAACAGGGCAACGACCCGTTAATAAAGCAAAATCAATATGGTTAGAGCAAAGGACTGAAAATCCTTGTGTCCCAGGCGCGCAGGGCTGAATGCCGCCCGGAGGCGATCCGGCATTCTTGAATTTTTGGTTCTTTTT
>CAXTKQ010000204.1:0-3032 GCA_964244955.1 uncultured Sphingobacteriaceae bacterium
TGCAAGGGCGGCTGCTGGGTGTTATCTTTCGCAACGGCATCGCTTATTCTACCCGCAGTTTTAACAGGCCGATGCTGGTTGTGGTAGATGGCGCTTATGTGAGCAGCGATTATTTAACCAGCCTTCCGCCTGCAGATATTGAAAGTATTGAAGTGCTGCGATCCGGCGGCTACACGTCTATTTATGGCGGCCAGGGCAGCGGCGGTGTGCTTTTGATCAATACCAAACGCGGCGGGCCTAATTACAATGTCCAAACTTATGCGCCGGGCATTGTTACCTACAACCCCAAAGGCCTTACCAACAGCAAAGAGTTTTATGCACCAAAATACGACGACCCGAAAACCAATAAAGCCGTTGCCGATTTGCGCACCACCATTTACTGGAACCCGAACTTAATTACCGATGCGGCCGGCAAAGCCAGCTTCAGTTTTTTTAATGCGGATGGCAAAGGCAATTACCGGGTGGTGATTGAAGGGATTGATAGCGATGGTGATTTGGGCAGGCAGGTTTACCGGTACAAGGTGGAGTAGGATTTTTGGGTGGTAAAAGAAGTATAGCCTTTTGATAAAAAGGATATAAATATTTTAATTGGATTAAAAGATACGTGATTAAAGGACGTGGTTATAAATTTACGCCAGCAGGAGCTTGATGAATGCCAAAAGCTGCTAATAATCTTTAGCAATTACAAAAAGCGAAGTACGTATTTAATCTTGTCTATCATTAAATACCACTATTATTTAAGCTTGAAAAAAAGAGTAATGCTTTGGTTTTAAGCAAGCAACTAATAACAATATATTTAATTTGTTATTATTAACAAAATTTTAACTCTGTAACTGACACATGCATCAAAAGGTGCGTATATTAAGAGTTAGCCGCCATTAAATTTGAATATGTTTAAAGACAAAGACATAAAAAAAGGTATCATATCCGGTGTTATTGCATCTATTATTTTTTTGATTTTCATCCAGCCAATTTTGACATTTATATGGAATGCTATCATAAAATTTTCATTTAGTACATATACTGGATATATTGATATTGTTTATGAAAATGCCGCTTTAGGAAAAAGAAATTGGATTGACTTTTTAGTGCTTACATTCTTTATATATTTTCAATTCATTTTGCTTTTTACCTTTTTATTAAAATTTAGAAGTAAACTAAGTGGACTAGTAAGACAAAAAAAGATGGAAACAATGTCCGAGGACGAAAAGGAAAATTTTACGGCTAAGAGAAATGCATCACTTTTCAAAACTTTTTCTTTGATTAAAAACAATTCTAGAAAACTAATTATTTTCTCTTATATATTACAAATAGCTTTTATACTTGTAGTTGTTGGCATTATTTTCACTGCTTATGTTGACTTACAATTAAATTCCTCATTTTCTCAACGTTGTACTGTTTTAAAACCTTACATTGGTGGGCAACAGGAGGATATTCTTCAATCGAAATGGGCATCAATGAAAAGTAGAAAAGATTACGAGGTGCTAAACCAATATATAGAAGGCCTAGCGAGAACAAAGAATATAATACTTCCAGAGGTTCTATTAAAATAAACGGCGGCTAACATTGGATTTGGCAAAAAACTGGTTTACGAATTGAACATCAACTTTTATTTTGCTATTTTGCTTTAGTTTCAGCTAAAGGAACAATATTTAGCCGGTAAAAGAAGCATCAGCATTTGATTATTAATTTAACTTTGGTTTTAGGCTGACGGGGTTTAAATTCCAGTTCTTCGTCAAGCCCGGAACGTTATGTAGCATTTTAACAACACAGCTTCAACATCCAAGCTTGACAATAAAAGGAAATTAAGCAGACTTTTAAGATGACAAATCAATCAGACAAAGCTTTTATTGACAAAATTGACTGCAACTTTCCTTATAATGACAAAGAAGCGTTTTTACATTTAATAGATGAAGCGGCAGCTTTGTCAACAAATGCAATGTTTTTTGTAATTGAGGAATTATGCAGAGTTCCTTCTTCCAACAAAGACAAAGTAACTGCTGACTTTTTACTTGACTTGTTATCAGAGACTAAAAGCAAGTTTCATCATCCTTTAAAAGAAATGGTTTTAGACACAGCATCAACAATGATAAAAAGACAAGAATTGACTGTCGACGAAGCTATTTCAAGAATGGAAAGTGTAAAAAGTTATGAAGGACAGTTTTCGGCGTTAAACATCATCTACTTCTCTTGTGACGACAAAGAAGATAGACTGGAAACTATTTATAACAGTATAATATCTGACTGGAAAAAAACGCCATATAACGTTGGTTTGGCAAAAAACTGGCGGACGGATTAAACATCAACTTTTGTTTTACTATTTTGCTTTAGTTTCAGATGAAGGAACAAAATTTAGCCGGTAAAAGAAGCATCAACATTTGATTATAAATTTAACTTTGGTTTTGGGTTGGCGGGTTTTAAATGCCAGTTCTTTGCCAAGCCTTTTCCGTTACATGCAAGCTAACTGACACACGAAACTAATGCAAGAAAATCCCGATAATACAATTTACGTGAACATTCCACATGCTGGTCGTTATAAACTTGACACATTATTAAAAGAGGTAAATGAGTTGAGAGAAGCGAATTGGACTTATAAAGTTTGGACTCCGACACCTGCATTAATTGACAAGTCTGACGGTTCATCAAGACAATTTGTTGGACAAAACTTTGACCCAGAATATTTTGATTTAGATAAAACTGGTTGGACACATGACCATTGTGAATTATGTTCTCATACAATTTCAGATATTGAAGGTTACGGCGACACAGATGGATATGTATCAAAGACCGACTGGCTTTGTAAAGATTGCTACAGAAAGTTTATTGAGCCAAACGACATTGACGCTCTTATTAAAGGACTTAAATTGGCATGACAGGAAAGCAAGCCCGCATGTAACATTGGTTTGGCAAAAAACCGGCTGACGGAAGTAATTGAACTTTTGTTTTGCTATCTTGCTTTAGTTCCGGCTGAAGGAACAAAATTTAGCCGGTAAAAGAAGCATCAACATTTGATTATAAATTTAACTTTGGTT
>CAXTKQ010000205.1:0-2850 GCA_964244955.1 uncultured Sphingobacteriaceae bacterium
CCTAGTTCTGCAAAAATTATTTTCAAAATCTTTGGGGGAAAACCAAAGCCCTTTCTAAGATAAGCCTTTGCCGCCCACCTCGCGAAAGCAGGACGCAAAAATAACCCCCCCCCCCAATATCTGGCAATACCCTATCCACTATTTCCCTGCCCAACCGCTTAAAACATTGAAACTGAAAAAGAAAAAATGAAAATTTAATATTGTCCGATAGAAAGCAACACTAAAGTACAAGCTTCCAACGTCTCGATTCCTTGTTTAGCTGCCAACTGTTCCAACTCATCATTTTCAGTTCCGGGGTTAAAAATTATCCTTTTTGGTTTTGTGTCCAATATGTATTGGTATAAACTTGGTTGGTTTTGTGGCCCAACATATAAAGTAATGGTATCAATATCGGTATGTATCTCTTCAGGTTTTTCGATCTGAACACCTGCAACTTCTCCTTTTTTTATACCAACATTAACAATCGAATGTCCTTTTGCTTTTAAACGGTTTGCGGCAAGATAAGCGTACCGGCTCGAATCTGGTGTTGCACCTAATATAATTGTTTTCTTGTTTTCCATGGTGATGCTTCTTTTATCGGATAAAAATTGTTGTTCTGATACAATGTTTAATTTAAGCTAAAACTTTTGCGGCTGCTTCTGCACAATTTATGCCATCAATTGCAGCAGAAATAATGCCACCCGCATAGCCCGCGCCTTCCCCGCAGGGAAACAGACCTGAAATTTGTGGATGCTGGTACGAAAACTTATCGCGCGGGATTTTTACCGGCGACGACGTTCTGGATTCTACACCAACTAAAATCGCCTCATTTGTATAATAACCTTTCATCTTTTTGCCAAAACGCGGCAATGCTTCTTTTAGCCTATAAAAAACTTTGTCGGGCAATACTTCTTTTAGCGATATACTTTTAGTTCCGGGAACATAAGAATTAACAGGCAAATCAGCAGATGGCCGTCCTTCCACAAAATCAACCATTCGTTGTGCAGGCGCAATTTGGTTTCCGCCACCAGCGGCAAAAGCCGTTTGTTCTATTTGTTGCTGAAATTTCAATAATCGAAATGGATCATTTTCATCACCTTTTACGTCTTCCAGATTAATTTGTACAACAGTTCCCGAATTGGCAAAAGGATTGTTTCGTTTGGAAGGACTCCAGCCATTCACCACAATTTCTCCTGGTTTTGTGGCGCAAGGTGCGATAATTCCGCCCGGGCACATGCAAAACGAAAACACGCCGCGGTTATCAACTTGTTCCACCAAACTATAATAAGATGGCGGCAAATATTCTCCTCGAACAGCACAATGATATTGCGATTGATCAATAATTTCCTGCGGATGCTCAACCCTAACACCCAGAGCAAAAGGTTTTGCTTCTACCAAAATATTTTGCTGATGCAACAAATGATAAATATCCTGAGCCGAATGTCCGGTTGCCAAAATTACCGCATCGCTTTTAAAGGTTTCGCCGGATGCTGTTTTTATGCCTATAATTTTGCCGAATGAAGTTATAAAGGAAGTTACTTTAGTATTGAAGTGAATTTCGCCGCCTGCATTTTGAATCGTTTCCCGAATTGCCGTAATAATTTGCGGCAATTTGTTGGTGCCGATGTGCGGCCTTGCATCAACCAAAATATCTTTGGCAGCGCCATGGGCAACAAAAGTATTTAATACTTGCTGGATATTTCCGCGTTTGGTAGAACGCGTGTACAACTTTCCGTCCGAATAAGTCCCCGCGCCGCCTTCGCCAAAACAATAGTTGGATTCCGGGTTTACGATGCCTTCCTTATTTAATACGGCCAAATCGCGCCGACGGTCTTTTACATTTTTTCCGCGTTCGATGATGACTGGCTTCAATCCTAACTCAATACAACGCAAAGCGGCAAAAAGCCCGGCCGGGCCGGCGCCAACAATCAAAATGGGTGTTGCTTCGCGGATGTCTTTATATTCAACGGAAAAAATTTCGGCCAAAGGGTTTTCATCCATATAAACCTCTATTTGCATCCGGTACAACACTTGTTTTCCGCGTGCATCAATAGAACGTTTTAAAGTTTTAAGGGCAGAAATCCGGTCTGAAGTGATTTTTAGTTTTTGGGAAGCCAGCTTTTTTAATGCCAATTCGTCGTCCCGCTCTTGCGGCAAACAGGTTATTTCGATCTCGGTAATCATAATTTGTCAGGTTTTTATCCCGAATTGTAACAAAGGTATGTAATTTGCACTCGATAGTAAATAATTGATCAATAATCAAAACCTTTGAACATGAAAAAAATCGTTTTTGGAATTTTATGCCTTTTTACGGCAATGTCTTTAAGTTCGTGCAGCTACAACAGCATTGTTAAAAAAGATGAAAATGTTAAAGCAGCCTGGGGCGCCGTGCAAAGCCAGTACCAACGCCGTGCAGATTTGATCCCGAACCTGGTAAACACCGTAAAAGGTGCCGCAAATTTTGAAAAAAGCACGTTAACCGCTGTTATTGAGGCCCGTGCAAAAGCAACTTCTATCCAGGTTGACCCATCAAAATTGACACCGGAATCCATCCAGCAGTTTCAGGCAGCGCAAGGACAACTGAGTTCTTCTTTAGGTCGTTTGCTTGCAGTTTCTGAAAATTATCCTGATTTAAAATCAAACGCCAACTTCCAAAGTTTACAAACGCAATTGGAAGGCACCGAGAACCGGATCAACGTTTCCCGTCTTGATTTTAATACAGCCGTACAGGACTACAACAGCTCAATCCGCACATTCCCGGCAAACATCACTTCCAAAATGTTTGGCTTTACCGAAAAAGGATATTTTGCTGCCGAAGCCGGAGCTAACAAAGCACCACAAGTGCAGTTTTAATTTATTGGATGATTACAC
>CAXTKQ010000206.1:0-2848 GCA_964244955.1 uncultured Sphingobacteriaceae bacterium
ACTTTCAATATTTCTTTTAAGTAATAAATAAAAACTAAGTTTTTACTCATGTTACTTGATGTGTTGCATCTTTCAAAAAAATCTTTAAGTACTTCTTTATCCCTTGGTTTAAAATCAAATTCTGCTAAATATACTGGTTGTTTAGAATTGCCATTACTTTTAACCTTTTTGCTTGCACTAGCCTTTTTATCATTTTTTTGATTTTCAACTTCTTCAAATTCGTTATTGTTTTCTTCTGATAGTAATTGAGTTGATGGGACTTCGCCTTTTTGATTTACTTCTTGCTTATTATCAATGGTAGCTGGCGGAACAATATCAAAATGAATTGATAGTAAATGAAATACTTTTAAAATCGACTTACTATCTAATGTACTTAAAGCATCTGTACATTGATTAAAAGCTTTTTGTGTTTTGTCTCTATCTGTCATTATCATGATTTTTTCCTAAATCTATTTTTCACCTAAATTAATTTAATATGTTTGATACTAAAAACATTAGGAGCCAAAGTTTTAAACAATTGAAATTAGATTTCAACAGCCTAAATTAACCGGTTCAGTAATTGTGTTTTAATCATTTTACTTTTCAAAACTATAGCTTGTTAAAGTTTTTTTATTATCTTGGTACAAAAACAATCAACAGATTTACTTTAAAAGCAGAAGCTTAACCTCCCTGCTTCTTTTACCACCCTAAAATCCAAACTCATTATCCAACATCCCAATCGGTGCGCCCGGCGGCATTTCCAAAGCCGGGTCCGGCTGGAATTTTTCGGAGTTTTTGTGAAACTCTTCAATTTGCGACAAGGCAAAATATAACGCTGCCTTTTGCTTTGGCGCAGCGGCAGCTAAATTGCTGTTCATCCATTGCTGCAGTTCGTTGATTTTAAGCATGGCTTCTCCCCTAACATTTTCGCCCGAGTTGGTGTTGGCAGCCATTGCCAACAAATATTTCAACGTTAAATTATCCACCAAAATCTGCAGTTCACCTTTGTAACCTGCGGCTACCGGTGCTTTCCAGGTTTGCGCAATCAGCTTGTCCAACATTTGCATTAAACCGGGCTGTTTGCTATCGCGGGAATTGTATTCAATCAAACGGGCAGCGCGTTGCGCATCCATCAAATACGACAATGTAGCATTGGCAGCAGTTTCTGCCGCGCCAATCGGATCAAAAGTAACGCCGGTGTGGCCGCCAAAAGTTTCAACCGAAGCAGGATAACCAACCGGCCGCGGCGGGATTTTAGCAATTAAACCTTCGGGCAATGCCAACGCATCCGGAGAAATCGTACTCATCAAAGCATCAAAAGCACGCCACTGCTCGGCCGGTTCTACCATTTTCGTGATGATTTGTCCGTCGTTTTTCAGCGCATGGGTAAAATACAAACCGCCCAACGAACTGGCCACCGCTTCAATTTGGTAACGGTGCAGCAAGTACATCGGCACCAAAACTTCTTCCAGCGTTGCCATCGGCGCATCTTGTTTAATGGCTTTTTCTGAAAAATTGTCCAGGATTTTTCGACGGATCAGCATCAACTTGTTTAACTGATCAACCGAGTTTACGCCATCGTCCCACTGGTGCGAAAGCGGATGCACCACACCGGCAATATCCGGGATAAAAATATGCCCTTGCGCCAGCGTTTCTTTCATGATCTTGTCCAACGCTGCACTTTCGTTTGTCCCTTTCGGGAATTCAGAATATCCCCAGGTGATAGCGCGCTTATCCCAGGAACCAATGCCGGTAGCATAAGCTTCAGAAACATCAATAGAACCATCGGCTTTCATGGTAAAACGCGGGAAAGGATAATCCATTACAGAAGCGCGGCCATGGGTGCTGGAAGTAAAGTTATGGTACAAGCCAAGTGTGTGGCCAATCTCGTGCGCCGATAACTGGCGGATGCGTGCCAACGCCATTTGCTCCATCTTTTTGGAAACCGGTTTGCCGTCTTCATAAGGCTGCAGCAAACCTTCGGCAATCAAATAATCCTGGCGGTGGCGGTCAGAACCTAACGTTACCACACCTTTAATGATTTCACCAGTCCTCGGATCGGTATAAGAAGAGCCGTAAGAAAAGGCACGCTCCGGACTGCCCGAACGGTTGACCCAATTGACTACATTGTAACGAATGTCCATCGGATCTGCGCCTTCCGGCAGTTCTTTCACTTGGAAAGCATTTTTATAACCGGCTGCCTCAAACGCCTGGTTCCACCACGAACCACCTTCGATCAATGCTTTTTTGATTAACGGCGGCGCACCACGGTCAATATAATACACAATTGGTTCAACCGCTTCGCTCATGGCCGCGTTCGGATTTTTCTTCTCCAAACGATGGCGTGCGGTAAACCTTTTGATAATTGGTTCGGACATTGGTGCCGAAAAATCATAATAACTAAAAGCGTTAAAACCAGAACGCGGATCAAACTTGCGCGGCTTAAAACCACCATCCGGCAACTCCACAAAAGCCTGGTGCATCCGAACGGTTACGGCAGAAGGGTCGGCAGCAATACCGCCGCCACGGCCAAAACCGGCAGCACGGCCACTACCACCGGTAAAAGTGAGCAAAGACTCAAACTCTGTGTTTTTAGGGAAGTTTTTAGTATTATCCGTAAAAACAGCAGACCGGCTTTCATCCAAACGATAACCACCGCCAGCAGAACCACCAGCAATGCCACGGTTTGCACCACGGGAAGCAGCAGCACCGGGATTGCCGCCAGCAGTCCCTAAAACATCACCAATTCGCTGACTGTCACGGATGATAAAAGGTGTTAAATCTATCAGCACTTTTCCACCTTCGGCAGCAACCGGCGCAAAACCGAAGATAACAGATTTGGCAAAGGAGTTTTCGACTGCTTTTTTTT
>CAXTKQ010000207.1:0-2824 GCA_964244955.1 uncultured Sphingobacteriaceae bacterium
GTTCCGGTCCAAGCGGCCAACCGGATAAATGCGTTCGCGGCTTGCTTTTTCCACCAGGTGCATCACCGTTCTTCGTTCCAGCGGGTCATCCGTTGTGGTGATATAATCCTTTGGTTTGTTCAGCAGCACATAAACATTTTTTTCGCGCTTCAGCGTTTCGCCGTTGTAACGGATCACGTCTTTTATCGGGTCAATTTTAGCGCCCAGTTCTGATACCACTTCACCGTTAACCGAAACCACGCCGGCTTCAATCAGTTCGTCTGCTTTCCGTCTCGAACAAATGCCCGCGTTGGCGATGTAACGGTTTAAACGGATCAGCCCATTATCTTTATTATTGCTGCTCCTGCTTCCTTCGGCCGGTTTGTTGCGCGAACGCATGATTTTTTTATCATCGGCCCCGCCGATGGCACTGTCATTTCTTACATAACGTTTTTCTTTTCCTGCAAAATCTTTTTGATATGGCCTGCCGTCAGAATTGCTGCTTTTGTACGGCCGGTCTGCTGGCCTTCCTTCGTTAAAACCTTCTGTGTTCCGGCTTTTAAAAGGTTTGTCGCCGCGGGGTGCAAAAGAAGGTTTTGATGAAGAAAAACTGCGCTTTTCAAACGGTTTGCCTTCGGTATTGCTTCTGCGGAAACGTTTGTCTTCTGCTGATTTTTTGCCGGTAAAAGAAGCATTATCATTGTTGCGGCTTTTAAAGCGGTTGTTTTCTTCGGATGGACGGCCAAAACGTTTTTCGGCCGGTGCTTCTTTTGCACTGCCAAATGTTTTTTGTGGCCCTCCGAAAGCGGAAGGTTTTTTTCGGAAACTGCCTTCTGTTGCCGGTTTCTCATTTCTTGCCGAAGATGAAAAGCCACCGCTTGTGCGTGTCCTTCTGCCCGATCCGGCGGATTTGTCATCACGACTGTTCCCTTGTTTTTTGTAAGCCATTTGTTGTTGATTATCCGGTTTTTTACCGGGGGCAGCAAAGGTAGCTTATTATGCCTTCTCCCGCAAATTATCGCCTTTTTAGCCAATATTTAGGGTGCTGAAAACAGTATTATTTTCGCTGTAAATCAGGGTGTTTTTAAGGGTGTTGAAAACTCTGTTTTCGTAACTGTTTGATAGTGTGAATTATATAATTATCTTTGTCGGCGTTAACCCGTATTTTATAACTAAAACCAAAAAGAATGATGTACAAAAAACACTTAATTACGTGCTCCGTAATAGTGGTGCTGTTTGTCATGTCAAAGTTGTTTATCTACAGTACAACGCCAAAAAAAACAGTAGCAAAAGCAGAACCAAAAGGTGATAACGATGTAGTTGCCGCCGATGTTTCCGAAGCTTCGAATGGATTAAATTTTGCAAATGAAGCCGTACCGGTGAAAGACCCGAAAGTGGCCGTAAAATTGAAACATTCGCTAAAAGAACACAGCTTTAAAAAGCTCCAAACCAACCTGCTGCACTTCCGCGCAGCAAAACTATTTAAAGTAATCGAGCCAATCCTGAAAATTTACGGCATCCCGGATGATTTTAAATACATCCCTGTGGTAGAATCGAGCCTGGAGCAGGGCGTTTCGCCAAAAGGCGCAAAAGGTTTATGGCAGTTTATGCCCGGCACGGCGCGCACTTATGGTTTGAAAGTTAGTTCTTCCAAAGATGAACGCCTGAACCTCAAAAAATCTACCGTGGCTGCCTGCATTTACCTGCGCGAACTGTATGACGAGTTTCATAACTGGACGCTGGTTGCCGCCGCTTACAACACCGGTTCTATCAAATTGGCCAAGCAAATGCGGGTGCAAAAAAAGCGGAACTACTTTCGGATGCACTTAAACCACGAGACCAGCCGCTACATTTACGATTTGGTTGCGGTGAAGCAAATCATTACCCGGCCGAACGAGTACGGGTACAAATACACTGATCCGGACTACGTCGCATTCAACTAATAAAAAACCCACAAGGAGCACAAAGCAAAAAAGGCTGTCCATATTTCGGGCAGCCTTTTTTGCTTATTTTTGCAGCAATTAAACAAAGCTTGATTAAAGCAGAATTTCTTTAAAATTCCCGATGCTTCTTTTAGCACTATAAATTTTAGGTGGTAAAAGAAGTATCGTTTCTGAAAATCAAATTTGAAAGCGCTTTTAATAAAATCAATTTCTAAAATTAAACATGGCTGAAAAAACGGTTGATCTGGGCGAGCAAAGTGAGGTAGAAGTTTACGGTGCCCGGGTACATAATCTAAAAAATATTGATATTTCTTTTCCGCGCAACCAGTTGGTGGTCATTACCGGTTTAAGCGGCAGCGGCAAATCTTCCCTGGCTTTTGATACGATTTATGCCGAAGGACAACGCCGCTATATGGAAACTTTTTCTGCTTATTCGCGCCAGTTTATGGGCGGTATGGAACGGCCTGATGTAGATAAAGTTTCGGGCTTAAGCCCTGTTATTGCCATCGAACAAAAAACAACAAGTAAAAACCCACGCTCTACCGTTGGCACCATTACCGAGATTTACGATTTTATGCGTTTGCTTTTTGCCCGTACGGGCGATGCATATTCGTATGTTACCGGCGAAAAGATGGAGCGTTTATCGGAAGACCAGATCTACAAAACCATTTTCGAGCGTTACAGCGGCCAGCCAATCAATATTTTAGCGCCGGTTATCAAAGCAAGAAAAGGCCATTACCGCGAACTGTTTGAACAGATACGCAAGCAAGGTTATCTAAAAGTTTGGGTGGATGGCGCCATCCAAGACGTGGAGCCGAAAATGCAGGTTGACCGCTACAAAATCCACGATATTGATATTGTGGTTGACCGTTTGGTGATCACCGAAAAAGACGAAAAACGGC
>CAXTKQ010000208.1:0-2591 GCA_964244955.1 uncultured Sphingobacteriaceae bacterium
AACCGAAAGTGGCTTGCCCGTTCCACAAAAAAACATTTTCCTTAATTACCGGCGAATGTTTGAACGCGGAGGAATGCGCCATCAAAACGTACCCGGTAAAAGTGCAGGACGGGCGGGTTTACATCGGCGTGGAATAATTAAGCAGATGTATCTTGGGTAAGCTGGAGCAGTTTTTCGGGGTTGAGGATTTTGAATTGTTTGCCCGAAACCTCAATTGTGCCGTCTTCCGTCAGCTCGTTGATCACCCTAAAAAGTGTTTCATAAGTGGCACCAATGTACGAAGCCAAGTCTTGCCGGCTCAGTTCGATATCAATAAAACCGGCAGCCGTAAAACCAAATTGCTTGCCCAGGTTGATCAATGCCTGGCCGACGCGGCCTTTAACAGACATGTGGGCCAGGTTGCGCATTTTTCGTTCGGAAACCTGCAGTTCGTCGGCAAAAAACTGAAGCAATTGGTAGGTCAGTTCGTGGTTTACTTTTAAGGTAGCAGTAAAAAAACCAAGCTCAAAAAAACAAACCAGGCCAGGTTCGAGCGCGGTAGCGGTAACCGGGTATTGCAAATCGCTGCCCAAACCGCGGTGGCCCAGGATAGCGCCATTTTTAACAAAACGGATAATCAACTCTTTATCGCCCCATTTTTTATGGACCTTAACATTGCCCGAATAAACAAAGTACACACCCATAACCGGGTCGCCTTCGTTAAAAATAATGTCGCCGCGCTTTACCGCAAAGTTCTTCCTCGAACTGGCTACGGCAGGCAGCCATTCTTTCAAACAAAGCTTGCACAAAAAACAGCTTTTCAAATCGCAGGCTATTTTGCTTGGTTTCATTTAAGGACTTTCAATAGGATAAAAGGCTACAATAATAGCTATTAATTTTTGCGGAGGCCGATCACAAACCGAAAAACTTGAACCTAAAACCAAACTATACGATGAATAAAAATCTACTCCTGCTTCTTGCTGTTTTTATGCCAATAATTTTAAGCTGGCAACGCGCTTCGGCACAAATATCTTTGATTGGGCAGTTGCGTCCGCGCGCCGAGTACCGCGAAGGCTACGGTACTTTAGAGCCTAAAACATCCAAACCGGCTGGCTTGGTGTCGCAGCGGGCCAGGTTGATTTTTAATTATAAATCCAGCCGTGTCATCTTCCAAACCAGCATCCAGGATGTACGCGTTTGGGGCCAGGACGCTTCATCCATCAGCAATGCCGACGGCAACAAACTGTTTGTGCACGAAGCCTGGGCCGAACTGGTTTTATCCAACAAAAAAGACACTTCCTTTAAAAAACCACTTTTTGATTATTTGGGCTTGAAGATTGGCCGCCAGGAACTGGTTTACGATGACGAGCGTTTGCTGGGCGGTTTTGACTGGCAGCAGCAAGGCCGAAGGCACGATGCAGCGGTTTTAAAAATGCTGAATAAAGGCTTTCAGGTTGACTTGGGCGCGGCCTACAACCAAAATACGGATGCGGTAAATTACAACGGCACGTATTATACACCGGCCAATGTGCCGGCAACCATCAAAGACAGCAAAGGTAATTTGGTAAATACGCCTGCCGGTTTTATCCCGCTGCTTAATGCGGCCGGTATCAGTTCTAAAACCGGAAGCCCCGGTTTTAGCAATCCGCCAAGTTCTAACGCCGCTTCACAGGATTATAAAGCTTTCCAGTATTTGTACGCAGCCAAAACTTTTCATCAAACCAAAATCTCCGGGTTGTTTTTTGCCGATCAGTTTGGAAAATACATCCTTGATTCTGTTAAAAACACCGCTGGCACCGATGTAGGTTATATTTACGGTCGGCGTTTTAACCAAACAGGTTTAAACACGCGTTACACAACAGGTTTAATGCTGGTTTCCCCGTTCGGGGATAAAAGCCCGTTTGGGATAAGCACGGCGTTTTATTACCAGGGCGGCCATGACCGCGATGGGCTTTCGTTAAGTGCTTACACTTCTACCATTGCTTTATCGTACCAGCAAAAGCTGTTCAGGTTTACGCCCGGCTGGGATTATGTTTCCGGTAACGATGCTTTTTCCACCTCGACCACCAACCACCGTTTTGACCCGCTTTATGGCACGCCGCATAAGTTTTGGGGCTTTATGGATTATTTTTACGCGGGTTCCGGCTCTCCGGCTGGTGGTTTAAGCGATGCCTATTTCAAAATCAAATACCTCAGCATCAACAAACGCTTTAATGCCGGTTTGGATTACCACTATTTTGCTTTGGCACAAAACCAAAGAAGTGTTGTGGGCGATGCCATCAAAAAATATCTGGGCAGCGAGTTTGATTTGGTGGGCAATTACAGTCTCAACAAATTTACTTCGGTAGAAGCAGGTTTTTGTGTGATGGCTGCTGCCCAAAGCATGGAATACGCCAAAAACTTAACGCCGCTATCAACCCATTTAAACAATGTTTGGAGCTACCTCCAAATCAACATCCGCCCCGATTTTTTTAGCAAGTAAAAACAGCATTATCCATAAAACCATCAACCTCAAAAATTAAAAACCATGTTTACAAACGCACAGCACCAGCTTACCAAACTCAATGTATTTTCTGCAAAAGGAATCCAGATGCGGACGTTCCAAATTACCT
>CAXTKQ010000209.1:0-2510 GCA_964244955.1 uncultured Sphingobacteriaceae bacterium
AAAAGATTTAAAATCTTCGCGGGTAAAGTTTCTCGGATGGTTAAAAACAACCGTGTCGAGGTATTCATCCAATGTTATGCTACCTATCTCATAAACGGGAAAAATCAAGTTATGCAGGCTTTCCATGTCTGCATAACTGATGTTGAATTTCTCTGCTGCCAATTGCCTTGATTCATGCCCCCAACCATTGGTAAGCAATACGCCACCAACATCCAAAAACAAAACTTTAGGATAACCAGCTTCCATTATTTTTAGGTTTCAGGCTGAAACTTTTTGCTTTTGTTCTTCAATGGCGGCCAGCAATTTATCATAAGGTTTGTTGAATTTTTCAATGCCTTCTTCTTCCAACTGCTTGGTGATGGCATCAATATCAATACCTGCTTTCTTTATCACCGCCATAACTTCGGTTGCTTTATCCAAACCCGTTTCTAAAGTATTGGCCGCATTTCCATGGTCACGGAAAGCTTCCAATGTTTCCAAAGGAATGGTGTCAACGGTATCAGGGCCGATCAATGCTTCTACATATTTTACATCAGAATACGCCGGGTCTTTGCTGCCGGTGCTTGCCCAAAGCAAACGTTGTGGTTTCGCGCCTTTTTCTGCTAATTTTTTAAAACGATCGCTGCTAAACACACGTTTATAAATTTCGTATGCTTTTTTTGCAGAGGCAATGGCAACTTCGCCTTTTAAATCTGCCAACCCTTTTTCCTGCAACATTGGGTCAACCAAAACATCAATACGGCTTAAAAAGAAACTGGCAACAGAAGATACGTATTCAATCTCTTTGCCTGCGTTGGCACGTTCTTCCAAACCTGCAATGTAAGCTTCGGTAACGGCTTCGTATCTATCTAAACCAAAAAGCAAGGTTACATTAATGTTTAAGCCTTCTGCAATACATTTTTGGATAGAAGGCAACCCTTCTTTTGTGCCCGGGATTTTAATCATCACGTTGTCTTTGTGCACGGCTTTCCACAATTCCAAAGCTTGTTTGGTGGTGGCTTCGGTATCCAACGCAAAACGCGGCGATACTTCCAAACTCACGTATCCATCGGCACCTTTCACTTCGTCTTCGTAAACCTGCATAAACATATCGGCAGCGCGTTTGATATCTTCTACCGCAACGCCGTAAAAAATATCATCGTTGCTTTTACCGTCTTTGGCCAGCTTGATAATGTCTTTATCATAATCAGAACTGCTGCTAAAAGCCTTCTCAAAAATGGCTGGGTTTGAAGTTACGCCACGAATGCCGTCTTCATCAATCAATTTTTGCAACTGACCGGAATCCATAATTTTACGGTCTATAAAATCAAGCCAGATACTCTGTTTGAAATCGTGTATTTTTTTAACTCTATTTGGTTCCATGATACTTCTTTTAAGGGTTATTTTTCTATTTGATGAACTTTTTCCAGGCGGCGCAAATGTCTTTCGGCACCGATAAATTTGGCGTTTAAAAATGAGGTAACCAGTTCTTGTGCCACATTAAATCCAACTACGCGGCCGCCAATGGTCATCACGTTCATGTTATCGTCTTCCACGCCCTGGTGGGCAGAAAAATGATCGGTGATCAAAGCAGCACGAACGCCGGAAACCTTATTGGCCGCAATGCAGGCACCAACGCCACTGCCGCAAACGGCAACGCCGCGTTCTACCTCCCCGCTTGCTACGGCTTTGGCCAAAGGGATTACATAATCGGGGAAATCATCGCCTTGCGCTAATGATGCAGCACCAAAATCTACCACTTCGTGCCCCAAATTTTTCAGATAGTCCCGAAGCATTTCCTTCAATTCAAAACCGCCGTGGTCTGCGCCAATTCCTACTTTCATTGTTGTTGATTTTAAGGTGGTAAAAGAAGCACCCTCACCCCAACCCTCTCCTAAATGAGAGGGAGCAGGCCAATGCTTCTTTTACCGGTATAATTTATGCAAGCAAAACTTTGGCTTTTTCCACCACGTTATCTACCGTGAAACCAAAAACTTTATACAGTTCTTCTGCCGGTGCCGATTCGCCAAAAGTAGTCATGCCAATAATTGCGCCTTCATCTGTTACATATTTATGCCAGCCTAAAGTTGAACCGGCTTCTACTGCCAAACGTTTTTTCAACGCTTTTGGCAATACTTTTTCTTTGTAGGCTGCATCTTGTTTTTCAAACAATTCCCAGGAAGGCATACTGATTACGCGTGCTGCAATACCTTGCTCTTTTAACTTGGCTTGTGCATCCATAATCAAAGCCACTTCAGAACCGGTTGCAATTAATAACAACTGCGGGTTTTCGGCATCAGACAAAATGTAAGCGCCTTTTTCTAAATTTTCTGCCTTAGCATATTTATCCTGGTCAATCGTTTGCAAACCTTGCCGGGTCAATACCAAAACAATTGGCCCGCCTTTGTGCTCGATGGCTACGCGCCATGCCTGTGCGGTTTCGTTGGCATCACCCGGGCGGATTAAAGTGATGTTTGGAATAGAACGCAGGGAAATCAATTGCTCAACCGGTTGGTGCGTCGTTCCGTCTT
>CAXTKQ010000210.1:0-2496 GCA_964244955.1 uncultured Sphingobacteriaceae bacterium
GCATCAGGTTGTAGGCCAGGCCGGATGCTTTGTTTACCAGTGATTCTTTTTTGATCTCCTCAAAGAAAAAAACAGCAATGGTATAAAGCGGCAATGAGTTGAAGCCGGGCAAAATCAGTGCTTTTGTCCAGTTCAAAAAATAGTGGTACAAATTAAAGCGGAGGAGAAATCTGTGCGGCCAGTGCATATTTTAAGCCTATACGAAAAATGGTTTTACGCGGTTCAGAAAATCATCAGAAGGCAGGCAGGGCCGGTTGGTTTTGCGGTTTACAAAAACCAGCAGCGTTTCGCCCAGGTGGATCAGTTCTTCCTTTTCATTATACAGTTCGTATTTAAAGTGGATGCGGACGCCGGGCATTTTTTCCATAATCACTTTGATGCTGATCTCTTCATCGTACAAAGCCGGTTTCAGGTATTTGCAGTTCATTTCCACCACGGGCATAATAATTCCGGATGCTTCCATGCCACTGTAAGTCATGCCCAAACTGCGGAGCATTTCTACCCGGCCAACCTCAAAATATTCGGCATAATTGCCATAATACATGTAGCCCATTTGGTCGGTTTCGCCGTAGCGAACCCTGGTTTTGGTGGTGTGTGTAAACATTAACGCCGGATGTTGCGGTTGTTTAAAGCCTGCTGAAACTTGCGCGCGTTGATCAAATGATCGGCCTTGTTGGTTGCAAAATTATGGTAACCGGAAAAATCCTCTTTGGCGCACATGTAAATATAGTCGTGCTTTTTGTAGTTTAAAACCGCTTTTACGGCATTTACCGACGGCATCATGATTGGCCCGGGCGGCAAACCGTTGAACATGTAAGTATTGTAAGGCGAATTGAAAATGAGGTATTTGTTTAATACTCTTTTTATAGTGAAATCTTTGATGGCGTAGATGACGGTTGGGTCAGCCTCCAGTTTCATGCCGCGGTTTAAACGGTTTAAATACAAACCGGCAATCGTTGGCATTTCGTTATCGTGCAAAGCTTCGGCATCCACAATCGAAGCTAAAATACTTACCTGTATCGGTGTTAAATTGATGGCTTTCGCTTGTTCTTTTCGTTCGGGCGTCCAAAATTTTTGGTATTCATCGTTCATCCGGCTAAAAAACTTTTCGGCCGAGCCATTCCAATACATGGTGTAAGAGTTGGGCATAAACATCACGTAAACGTTTTCGGGCGTAAAACCAAACGTTTTGAGGTAAGCTGCCGAATCCAGCAAATGAATGATGGAAGCAGAATCCGCCTCCAGTTTTTTGCCGATCATCCCGGCAAAAGTTTCTTTCAGGCGCACGTTCTGGAAAGACAGTTTCACCGGTTCCTGTTCGCCCAAAGCCAGCATCCGGATAAATTTTTTGTTGCCCATGCCATTGTGCAAACGGTATTTGCCGGGCTTAACGCGGTTTTCGTATTTCTCGCTGTAAGCCACTTGCAAAAAGGTAGTTGTATCTTTTACGATGCCTTTTTCTTTAATCGTTTTTAACACATCGGTAAAGCCGGAACCGGTTTTAATGTACAAATACTCCTGATTATCGGTTACGTTTGGCCCGTAATATTTAAAATAATAATTAAAGCCGGTAAAGGCCAACAGCAGTAAAAGCAGGATTCCCAGCGCAATCAAAAACTTGCGGAGCAAATGCGGTTTCTGGTCGTTTTTTTCAGACATAGCAATAGATATTAATGGAGTTTGTGCAAAGCCAGCAGGCCGCCTTCCAAGTTGCGCACGTTTTTAAAACCTTGCGCGCGCAGCAATTGTTGGCCGGTTTCGCTTCGTAAACCCATTTTGCAAATAACAATTATTTCTTCGTTTTGATGAAAAGGCAGCGCGTTTGCGGCCGCGTTTAGTTTACTTAACGGAATGTTGGTGCCGCCGATATTAAAGGTGGCAAACTCTATGGGTTCGCGCACGTCAATCAGGTTCAACTGCCCGCCGTTTTGCAAACGTTTTAACAATTCTTCCGCCCCGATATCTTCCGCCTCCGTCATTGATTAATTATGGTGTTGCTGATGTTGCTGGTGTTGCCGCGCCTTGCGAAACGGTTAAGTTGATGCGTGTGCCGATGCTGACTTTGCCGGTCGAATCGGTTTTCATCGGTTGCTGCGCTTTTACCACCACTTTGGTCGAGTCGGTAATCGTTCCTTCGTAAGTAACGCTGCCCAGGGTTAGGCCCGACTGGCTGATCACAAATTTTGCGGCATCCAGTTCCTGGTTGGTCAGATCCGGAATGTCCACCTCGCTGGCGCCTTTTCCATCGCCCAAAACCAAATCAATGCGCGAGCCTTTGGGCAGTTTTGCACCGGCTTTGATGGTTTCGCCTGCAAAACGGACTTCCAAAACGCGGTTTAAAGCAATATCAGAACGGTAAGTGGTATCGCCCAGCTTCAACCCAAAATTGGTAAGCGTAGCTTGTGCTTCGCGGAAAGTAACATTTTCCAGATTGGGCAAACCTACGTTTGGTGCCAATTTGGTGATAACGGTGAGGTAAATTGTACGGTTCTCTTT
>CAXTKQ010000211.1:0-2438 GCA_964244955.1 uncultured Sphingobacteriaceae bacterium
AGCCGGTTGGTGGGATCAGTGAGCAAAGAAACCGCAAGCACGCTTTCGGCCAAATTATGAATGCGGTTTTCGTTCAACAACAGCCGGTCTTTTTTCGGGTCGGCATCATCCATACGTTCTAAATCTTTTTGATTTTCGCGGATAATTTCCTGGGTAGAAGCTTTGATTTGCTGCGCTAATTTTTCGAGCAACAGTTTTTTTTGTGCATCAGCCAAAGTTCGGATGGAACGGGTTGCTTTGGCGGCATTTTCTAAAAGTGGTTGGATGGTTTGCATATTAAATTATTTCTTAACAACCAGAGGTTGCTGCTATTACGTTCTTTTTCATCAAGGAAAAAGAACGTAAAATACAAGTTTACAACAACACAATTTCATCCGCATGTGCCACCGTAACTTTTTCTGTTTTTTGGTGAAGATGGATATCATCCGAAGCAACGCGCGCGCGGGCAACGGCAATGGCCTGGTTTTGCCCGTCTAAAATTTCAACTACTTCGCCGTTTTCAAATTTCTCCACAATTTCAGTAACCCCTACGGCCAGCAAACTTTTTCCGTTTTGCAAAGCTTGTTGTGCGCCTGCATCAACCTGCAACCGCCCCGTAACCAAACTGCCGCTGGCCAGCCATTTTTTTCGTGCCGGGATGTTGCAATCTTGTGGCAAACAAAGCGTCCCGGTTTTTTCCTGAATGGCGTTTAAGATTCCGTCTTCCGTCCTCACGCCAAAAATCACTACTTTAATGCCCATTTGTGTGGCCAATCGTGCAAAAGTCAACTTGGAAACCATTCCGCCCAAACCCAAAGCTGATTTTTCTTTGTTGGCCAAAGACAAAGCGTTTTTATCAATGGCTTCAATCTTCGGGACAACGTTTCCATCCGCATCCAAAACACCGGGAACAGAAGTGCTAAACAGCAATAGTGAAGCGCCAAAACCAACGGCAATCAGCGTGGCCAGTTCATCGTTGTCCGAAAACTTCAGTTCCAAATCGCTCACCACGTCGTTTTCGTTGGCAATGGGGATGATGTTGTTCGCCCACAGTTCTTCGTACGTTTTCTTCAACTGCAAAAACTGTTTCCGGTTAGAAAAATGTGTCCGCTCGCACAAACTTTGGGCAATATTGATTTTATAGGGATAAAAGAAGTATGCGTACCTGCCCAACAACAAAGGGTTGCCTATCGCCGCGGCCGCTTTTCGTTCGCTGATGGTTCCGCTGTAGTTTTTGATGAAATGTTTGCCTGCGCCAACCGCACCGGAAGATACCAGCACGATGTTATATTTTTCGTGCAATTGCGCTATTTGCCGTGCAATTGCTGCCAATACAGTTTCGTCTAACTCGCCGTTTTTTTGGGTGATGGAAGCCGTACCGAATTTTACTACAAGGATTGGTTTTGCCAAAACAGGTGGGTTTTACTTTGTGCTTTTGTGTCTTTCCTTTAAAGCTTTAAATCCCGGTCCGGTTTTCCATTTCGGGCAACAAAGGAAACAAAAGCTTTCATGCAGGCAATTATAGGATATTAAAGCAGTTTTTTCTGCATCAATTGTTGCGGTTTTTTAAATTAAACTATTGCGTTTGCGCCGTTCGTTTTCTGATAATTTTGTTACCGGTTTTTATTTTTCCGATTAATTTTTATCTTGCTTCACCAAATCCCGTTCAAAATGATTAAGCCGAAAAAAGTTATATTTTCTTTGTTGATCACTGCCGTTGCCGCAATGGGCGCATCGGCAAATTTGCAGGAAACCGCCGCCCAGCCCAAACGCAATTTAAAAGTGCTGCCCAAAAACATCAGCAAAGAAAACCTGGGCAAAGTGATGGACGAATGGAAAGGCGCTTTGGGCGTAAAATGCAATTTTTGCCATGCCGCTTCTGCCGATAACCCGCGCAAAATGAACTGGGCAAGCGATGCCAAACCCGAAAAAGAAATGGCGCGCCAAATGTTTACCATGACCGGCAAGATCAACAAAAAGTTTTTTCATGCCAAAAAAGGCGAAGACGGCATGATGGCAATGGCGGCCGTCAACTGCAACACTTGCCACAATGGGCAGGCGCACCCGGAAATCAAGGAAGTTGCAGAAACGAAATAATTGTTTTTTTTGTCATTTCGATCCGAAGGGAGAAATCTTCTTCAAAGCGGTTGTTCCGGTTGAAAGGACAGTGCGGCTTAATTATACCTTTTATAAGTTGCCCTAAAATCAGTCAGCATTTCTTCAAAACGTTTAGAAACGGTTTTCATAAACGCTTCGTCCAGCAGTTCAAAAACGCTGTTTACACCGTCGGTCAAATCCATTTCTGCCACTTTGTAAGTTTGTTCAAAAACACCTTTTTCAAACTTGGTGATGAACTTTCCGTTCATATAAAAAATAGAAACTTTAAATTCCGGATGTGGCAATTCTGCAATAACGCGCATATAAATAGTTTAAAAATAAAGTTGATACTGATTTTTAGC
>CAXTKQ010000212.1:0-2366 GCA_964244955.1 uncultured Sphingobacteriaceae bacterium
GGTCGAGCGGGCCGTATTCAAATACAAATTTATTGTTCAGCAACATACGCTGAATTCCGTTGGCATCCGGGCCGAGGGAAATTTTACGCATGGCAAAATAGCTTTTTACTTCATCTACTGCTTTGTTGTTCCTGATAACGGCTACTCGCAAGTCGTATAAAAACGGGCTGGTGGTTGACCATAGTTTTTGGTTTTGAATATTTAAAACCGCCGTTCCGTTTGCATCTATGGCCTTCTCATCAACCTTGGTTTGGCCGTCCATAGCCGTGATCCTCAATTTGTCGCCTGGCTGCGCATTTGCCACTTCGGCTGATATGGTTAAGGTTTGGTTGTCAATATTGGGCGTTTGCTTAGTTGCTTGGATATAAGTTTTGGCCACACCTTCCAGCCAAACCGTTTGCCAGATGCCTGTTACCGGCGTGTACCAAATGCCTTCCGGCTTTTTAAGTTGCTTGCCGCGTGGCTGCGGGCCGTCGTCTGTCGGGTCCCAAACTTTTATTTTGATTTCCTGCTTGGCACCGCTTTTTAAAAACGGGGTAATGTCAAAGGTAAAAGGATCGTAACCACCTTCGTGTACACCAACACTTTTACCGTTCACAAAAACTTCGGTTTGCCAGTCAACCGCACCAAAGTGCAGCAGTGTTTCTTTGCCTTTTAAAGCTTTGTTGATGCTGACCGTGTTTTTGTACCACAACAAGCTGTCTTTTCCCACCGTTTTCCCTACGCCTGATAAAGCTGATTCTACGGCAAACGGCACTAATATTTGCCCGTCATATTTGGATGGTTCGTTTTGGTTTTTAGGGATGATGGCATAACTCCAAAGCCCGTTCAAATTTTGCCAGGTTCCGCGTACCAATTGCGGCCGTGGATATTCCGGCAATGGCGCTTTCGGGTCAACTTTTTGCGCCCAGGGCGTGGTTATCCTGTTGGTCAGCAAATGCCATTGTTGCTGTTGGGCATTTGCAGAAAAATACCAGAAAACGAGGAATATAAAGGAAATTTTTCTTTTCATCAGAAGGCTATACTACGATTGACACATTTCCGGGATTTATCAAAACTTGTTCTTTACATGCTTCTTTTAGCACATAAAAATCAGGAAGCTTTATCATTGCTTCGATAGCAGAGACACTGATTTTTATATGCTAAAAGAAGCATTGCTGTTGCTGTTGTAAAATGACAATTCTTTTTTCAGACTGTGTAGTCAACAATAAACTTTAAAGGGCCATCCGGTAAAGAATGGCCCTTTTAATTATAACAAGGTTTTTAATAGGTCAGCTTTTGAACAGGGGAAAAAATCATGTCTTCTACGCCTGCTATCCGGATGCCTACACGAGCATAAACATAATTTTGGGTTACGGTAAACTTAGGAATAGCCACGCTTAAATTTACATTAGTAGGATCGGTGATTGCTGTCCCGGCTAAATCAACTTCAGCGGCATGATCTGCTGCAGATGTAAACTGAGTTTTATTGACAAACAAACTCACCGTTTGTATATTTTTGGCAGTAGCGTCGGTAATATCTTTTTCTATGCTAAACTTTGCGGTGATGTTGCCGCCTGAAGCAGCCAATTGTGCATTTCTAATCATGTAATAAGGCGTAACTTCTATATTTACGGTTTGATCGCCAGTAAGATTGATGGCAATAGAATCCCTGCCACCGGAAGGCAGTTCTTTCCACTGAAACGGGCCCTGGCCGCCGGGTATGGTAAATTTGTAATTGCCATTAAAGGTCAGCACAGAATAAGTACCGTCCTGATCAAATGTCCCGCTTATCGGTGTGTTCCCTTTAAATTCGGATTGGTAAAGTTGAAAAGGGACCTGGTTATATTCAACGTTCACAGGAGTGCCTTTGTACATTAACTGTCCCTTTAAAGTTACTGATGGCGGGGCATAATTGTCCAGCTTACATGCTGCACTAAAAAGCATCAGGGAAAGTATAACGATGTAATGAAATTTGATTTTCATAATTTTTAATTAAAATAGCTTATAAATTATTGGTTGGGTTGTCTGATAATTTTTGGGTTGGCAGAAATGATACCGTCATTAATTTGAGAGTAATAATTACCAATCCTAAAATTAAGCACACCTGTTACGTTTGACGGAAGAACCTCTTTAAAAACCCATTTACCATCGTTGGCGCCTCCCGGGTTGTAAAATTTATAAGGGTAAAGGCCCCAGGGCTGTGTATTCCGGTGTGTGGCCGAACCAAGGTTGCTGGTTAAATCTGCCAATGATTCTGTATTGCCGTCCCAAACTTTGGTGGCTATCCTCCAGCGTTTCATATCAAACAAAATATGCCCTTCAAATGATAGCTCTGCACGGCGTTCATGCACAATACGGTCGAAGTAATTGCCGGCAGTTAAAGC
>CAXTKQ010000213.1:0-2322 GCA_964244955.1 uncultured Sphingobacteriaceae bacterium
GGTCATAACGTCCGCCGGTAACAATAGCTTTTAACATTTGGAAACCAACTACCATTTTGCTGGAACTGCTGTCCCAATATTCCGCTTCTTGTGTATCAACTTTTAACAATGTCAACTTAGGATCATCAATTCCATCTGGAAAAAACGCTTTGATAATTGGGTTCCACAATTGCTTCATTTTTTCCTTATCGTCTACCAAAGAAGCTGTTCCTTTAATGCTCAAATAAGTGCTGTTGTTTGGATTTGAATACGTTACCACAACCTTGTTTTCGTGTGAAACTTCGTCAACTTTGGAAGAATATTCGTTGGTAAAAAACCAGATGTTGCCCTGTTCATCTACATCCGCAGTTCCCATTGGCCGGGTATGGATTTCATGGTTTTGGTTTACGGTTACCAGCATGGCAATCCGTACGTCTTCTATCTTGTCTTTTAAAAATTTTATTTGATCTGCTTTTGGTTCTGTGCTCATAATATCTGAATTTATATAAGCTTAACCCAAAAAACCCTTTTTTGATTTAACCTTTATCGGTTTGGTTTGCTCACATACGGATTTCCCTTCACATAAAAACGATAAGGCAACAGCGCATCTTCTTTGGCGTAAGCCACGCCAACCCGCGGAACGGCAGCAATTTGATCATTATTAAATGCAAGTCCACGGTCTTCGATCCAAATCTCTTCGCTCAAAAAACTCAAACCGTTCATTTTCCGGGAAATACCCAAAGCTTTGGCAACAGAACCCGGGCCTGCCGTGAGGTTGTTTTTGATGGAAACCATATTCCTTCTTTCCAACATCAAATCAATGCCTTCGGTTGGGTTGATGGCACGAATTAAAACAGCGTGCGGTTCGCCTTCCACCGAAGTTACCACGTTCAGCATTTCGTGGATGCCGTAGCACAAATACACGTAGGCAATGCCGCCGGCTGCGTACATGGTTTTGGTACGGTTGGTTTTGCGGTTGCCAAAAGCGTGCGAAGCTTTATCAACGATGCCTGCATAAGCTTCGGTTTCTACAATAAAACCGCCGCTGATTTCGCCATTGATGTTGGTGAAAAGATATTTTCCCAGCAAATTTCGCGCAATTTGTGTTACTTCTTTTACCTGGTAAAAATCAGTGGATAGCTTCAAAATTGTAACAGTTTAACGATTTGTTCTAAATATTTAGCGTCTGTTTCATCAAACTCGTTCAAGTCAGAGCTATCCACATCCAAAACGCCAACTACATTTTCTCCCGCAAAAACCGGCACCACAATTTCTGATCTTGACAAAGAACTGCAGGCAATATGGCCGGGAAAAGCGTCCACATCGGGCACAAGCAGCGTTTTTGCTTTGGCCCAGGAAGTTCCGCAAACGCCCCGTCCTTTTTGGATGCGCGTACAGGCAACCGGTCCCTGGAACGGGCCTAAAACCAATTGTGCTTCTTTTACCAGGTAAAATCCTACCCAAAACCAGTTGAACTGTTGTTTTAAAGCGGCCGCAATGTTGGCCAAATTGGCAACCAAATCTGGTTCGCCTTGCAGCAAAGCTTCAATTTGCGGAACCAGCGCTTCGTATTGTTCCTGTTTCGTACCGCTTTGCATGATGGTTAAATCTTCTGCCATGGCGCAAAGTTACAGAACACGCTGTCATACCGGTGTCGGAATGAAAAACATTTGAAAAGCCTCCGCAAAATTTATCGTTAATTCGCTTGCTATGATCGTGAGTTTAACCATCGTCCGTTACCCGAAAGCATTTGTCCCGCTGGCGCTGATGGCGATGGCGATACTTCGTTTACCCCTATATTTTCAGCGTAAATGTTCTTTTTATAAATTGATGGGCAGCGGCAAAAACGGCACTTTCGATTTCCATCCCGATTGGCAGCAATGGGCTTTACTGGCCGTTTGGGAAGATGAGGAAAGCTTTCAAAATGGTGGAAAAAATTAACCGCCGAAAAATGGACAGTTTTGCTTCAACCCATCCAAACACATGGCAAATGGGACAAGCAAGAACCTTTCGGCCAGCCCAACTTAACCGGTTACGAAGGGCCGATTGCTGTTTTAACCCGCGCCACCATTAACCTGAACCGTTTAAAAAACTTCTGGCAAAATGCGGCGAAAATTGCCAATATCATGACTTCCGCGCCTGGTTATATTACTTCGATGGGCGTTGGCGAAGACCCGTTTTTGCACCAAGCCACCATTTCTTTTTGGAAAGATTTGGAAGCCGTGAAAAACTTTGCCTACCGCTCGCCGCAACATGTGGAAGTAATCAAAAAAACCAGGAGCGAAAACTGGTACAGCGAAGAACTTTTTGCCCGTTTCATTCCTTTAAAAACCTGTGGAACGC
>CAXTKQ010000214.1:0-257 GCA_964244955.1 uncultured Sphingobacteriaceae bacterium
CGCTGCATCGTTGGGCAAATGGACGGGCAGGAAGTAAAGAAAAAATCGGCCACGTAGGTTTTGCCGCGCAGGTTTTCTTCGCTGATGGTTTCGCGGTTCTGGTCAACAAAGCTAAAGGGCGGAATGGTTGCGTAAACCGTATCGGTAAATGTTTTCCCGTCAACCGTTTTTGTTATTGGCTGCCGCTCACCGTAAATCGGTAATTTTTTTTCTTCGTTTTTATTGTTGCAGGCCGCAAAAGCCAGCAAGGCCAGCAC
>CAXTKQ010000214.1:313-620 GCA_964244955.1 uncultured Sphingobacteriaceae bacterium
TAACAAGTATTGGTTTGATTCCTGGATAACGGAATTGTAAGCTGTATTGATTTGGCCAACAGCCTTTTTTTGCTGCGCCAGGTAATCCATCACTTCCTGGTGCGGTTTTCCTGTAAAATCCGGGTTGTATTGGTGCATCCAGTCGCTCATCGCATCATCTGTTTTCAAAATCCGGCTGCTCAAACTGCGCATCGTTTTGTTTTCTGCGGAAGTGTCTATCGCCGGAAATGCTTTTTTTACACTATCTTTTTTCAGGATCAGTGTATCCAGTTTCATTTTGTTTTGCATCGCGGTTTCGCCGTCGGCC
>CAXTKQ010000214.1:630-2270 GCA_964244955.1 uncultured Sphingobacteriaceae bacterium
CCGTCGGCCATCACTTTTTCGTGCATTTCCATCACTTCGGCCTCCAGCTTTTTCTCGTCTTGTTTGGTGTCTTTGCAAGCGGCAAAAACCAGCAGGAAAGCGGCAATTATTATTCTATATTTCATCGTTCTGATATTTCAAATTATGGTCCGGCAATTTACAGTTCTTTGTGTTTTTAGATGGATAAAAGAAGCATGTCATTCTTTTTCCACCAAATCCATTCCGCACTTCCTACAAACGCCGGGTTTATTTTCAACCACTTCCGGGTGCATCGGGCAAGTATATTTGATACTGTTTTTACCGGTAGAAATTGTGTCTTTTAGGTTTTCAGCAGCTTGTTGATCACTTTGCTTACAAGCCGAAACAGAAAGGATTATAAAAGCAAAAAGAATTATTTTTTTCATGGGAAGAATATTTTAAACAGATTTATTGCCGATAAAAGAAGCAACGCCAAACAACGAAACCACCAAAACGCCAAGCGCGGCCAGCATACTTACCACATTGCGCAGGTTTTTTCCGGCCCAGGTCATCCCAAAATATTTATGCAAAAAGATAAACGACAAACCTTCTGCCCGGTCAATCCCGGCCACGGTGGTAGAAAGTTTGGAGGAAGTAGTTTCGATATACCAGTTTTCCCGGTTCGGGTAACTCACCTTTTCTACCGGCAAACGCTTGTTGATAAAACCGTACTCGTTGTCAAACTGCTTAATTAAAGTAATGGTTTTGGGTTGAAGATTTGCCTTATTCTCAACAGAATTACGGTAAAAATTGCTGATAAAAGCAGCATATTGCTGGTCGCCGTTTGGCAATTCTTTTCCGTTTTGCGCATCAAAATACAAAACCTGTTTTTTTGTATTTAGAGCCTGATAATAAGCACGGTTTTGAAATTGAACCAAAGCAATTTTCTTGATGCTTGAATCGGCCAAAGGTAGTTTTAAGTTGGACAAAAGCAGTTCGTTCCGCTTGACGAGTTGCGCATATTGTACTTTTTCGGGCTGGATATTATGCAGTTTAACCAGCAAATGGAAAGCGCCGCTTGTTACAAATGTGAATAGCACGAAAGAAACAATCAGCCCGATTTGCCGGTGGAAACGGTGTACAAAACGCTTGTCTTCGCGCCCTTCGGCTTTTCGTTTTTGTTGGATGGATTTGAATTTTTTCCAAAACAAACCATAAACCGTCAAGCCGCTCAGCAGCGATAAAAACAGCACGCTGACGATCACCAGCAACACCACAATCCTAAACTTTTCTCCGCCGATTGTGGCAAAAAATTGCCAGGTATGGAACTGTTCAAAAATCCACAGAAAACTTTTTCGTGTGTTGTTGTTGAAAGTTGCCAGCCTGCTTTGGCCGGTTTCCACGTAAATATCCATGCCGTCCGGTCGCTCGAAACTGATTTTCCAAACCGGCAGCAAATGGTTGATTGGTTGATATTGACCATCAAAAGTGGTTTGCAGCAATGCTTCTTTTATCGGTGTTTTTTTGTCGTTGGTGAAAAATCGGGCGAGATAAATAGCATAAAGCTTGTCGCCATCAGGAAGCGGAATACTGTTTTTAGCACTATAATATTGGTAGCTGCTGTCGCGGTTTAAAATTTGGTAAAACGTCCCTTCATCAAAATTAACCAAACCAAAATTTCG
>CAXTKQ010000215.1:0-2242 GCA_964244955.1 uncultured Sphingobacteriaceae bacterium
AACTTTTTCGCCAGCAACGGATATTTATCGTTTTGCAGTTTATCGTTGTAGTAATAAGTAAACATCGGCGTGTTGGTTTTGGCCGAAGGCACTAATAAGTTGGATAAATACATTGCTGTTTCTACAGAGCCGCCGCCATTATAACGCAAATCAACCACTACATCGGTAACGCCGGCCGTAGTAAAACTGGTAAAGGCCGCATCTAAATTGGCCTGGGCGTTAGTTAATACGGTAAAACTGTTAAACACTAAGTAACCGATCTTTTTTCCATTGCCTACATCCAAAACTTTGCTTTTTAATACCGGATTAACCGTATAATTAGCTGTGTTCAGAGTGGTATTGAATGTAGTGTTGTCCGGCTTTTGCACCGTCATGGTGATGGTAGTGGAATTAAATATCGCATTAACCAAAGCCGTGTAATTGCTGTTGGAAGAGTTGGTGTAAGTTAAAGACGGAACACCGGAAATAGCGGTAATCTGATAACCACGAACCAAACCGGCCTTATCGGCAGGAGAACCCGGGTAAACGTATTTCACCCGTAAATCCGAAGTGGTATTATAAAAAACGCTAAAACCATAATCGCCATTGGTTCCGCCCAAAGAAGTGGCAACCTGTCCCTGGTCAATAAAAGAATATTTGGCCGTGCCAGGGTCAAGAATATCATACTCATAAGGCTTCCCGGTTGCCGGGTTGGTACTGTATTGAGAAAGCGCATCTACTTCACTTTGCAAAGCGGCCTGGTCTGTTTTCCCGGTAAAGTTACGCGGGTTAAAAGCCGTATAAGTTGGCAAAGTGCTGTACCACAAATTATCTTCCTGTGTAAACAGGTAAACCGAATCTTTAATGTGGTCCAATGGTGTGCCCGTAGTCGGGATAACCGAAACAGGAATAGGTGTAACAGGCGTTGTTTTTTTACAAGCCGTAAAAGTTGCAGCCATTGCCAGGCTGATGGTTAAGTAAATAAAATATTTCTTCATGTGGTTTTTACTTTGTCCTAATATACGTGTAATCAGTAAATTAAATATAAACTAACAAAAAAAAGTTTGCTTATTTGATAAAATCAAACAAATTGGCATAATCTACGCCTGCTGCCTGTGCGCAAAGTTCATCCGCTTCGTGGTTTCCAACCATAATCAAGTCCCGGCGCTGCAACTGGTGTTTGGCCAAAATCTGGTGCAAAGCGTCCGGCTCTGGTTTGGCCCTTATTTCTTCGGCAAAATAACACGTTAAATAAGGTTCCAGCCCGTTCCAGTCCACCTGTTTTATTTTGTTGAGTTGCTGCTGCGGGTTGCCGTTGGTGAGGATGAAAATCTGTTTCCGGTCAACCACAATTTGCTGCAGCAGTTCCAACATCTGCTGGTAAAGCAGCAGTTTCAGCGGCAAACGCGCGGTCATCAGCAACCGGTCAAAGTTTTCCTGATACTTCGGCTCCAAAGAAAATGCTGTTTTTACCGCATCAAAAACCGCCCTTTCCCCATTTTTTTGATAAGCTTCAATCATGCAGCCAATCATTTCCTTGCTTTTCCATTGCTCAGTATGCTCTACAAAAGCGGCAAACAGATAATACACCTGGAACAGATAATCCTGCGTCGGGAAAAGCACATTGTCCAGTTCAAACACAAAAGCTTTTTTATGAGGGTCGAGGTCGGCGTATCGAAATATCATCTAACAGAAAACGGTTTCAGGCCAAAAAGGTGCTGCTTTTCCTGAAAATAAAATTCAAAAATCCCATGTAATTTCAGTTGTTCCGAAACCTGGTTCAACTGATTTTCTTCTTCTGCCAAAGCATTCCAGTCCGACACCAATTTTCCATGGGTAAAAACAGCATGTGCAGTTTTGAATGTTGGCTGATGAAATTTCCGCAGCAAAAGCATTTCGTTTGGAAACAACTTCATGGCTTTGATAAACGAAATAACCGGTTTTCCCTGGAAAGCAGTTTTTGTTTTGGCGAGGTTGTCGTCCATCAGCCAAAGCAGTTCCGGGTTTTCTGCGGAGGAAATGGCCAAAGTTTCGGTTGGATAACCCAAAGCCAAACAAGCTTTCGAAAAAGTTTCGACCGAATCGGAAGTTTGAAAAGGGACAATCCCGATTCCTGCTTCCCGTAAACTTGCCAGCAGCAATGCTTCTTTTATCAGGTATTTTTTGGTGAGCAGATCAGGCAGGTTGAGTTGGATGTTAAACTCTTCAAACAATTCCACCGCTTCTGCCAGCAGTTCCTGTTCGGCGGCAGCCATTGCAAAAA